>NZ_JBSVWS010000152.1:0-14758 GCF_054071155.1 Pseudomonas sp. SDO5532_S415
AGCTTTTGGGGCCGCTTCGCGACCCAGCGGGAGCAAGCTCCCTCGCCACACAAGCCAGCCCCCACAGGGTTTGGTGTTGAGGGATTGAATCATGGCTGACTCGATTTCAATGAAGAAACTGGTCACCCGTCTATTGCTGGTGGTGGTAGCGATGTTTGTCTTCGGGTTTGCCCTGGTGCCGATCTACGACGTGATGTGCAAAGTCTTCGGCATCAACGGCAAGACTGCCGGGCAATACGAGGGCGAGCAGACGGTCGATACGTCGCGACAGGTTCGCGTGCAGTTTCTGTCGACCAATTCCGCCGACATGTCCTGGGATTTCTATCCCAAGAGCGATGAATTGACGGCCAACCCCGGGGCGGTGAACGAGATGATCTTCATTGCGCACAACCCCACCGACCGCCCGATGAGTGCCCAGGCCGTGCCAAGCATCGCGCCGAGCGCCGCGGCGGCGTATTTCCACAAGACCGAATGTTTTTGCTTTACCCAGCAAGTGCTGCAGCCCGGTCAACGGATCGAGATGCCGGTACGTTTCATCGTTGACCGAGACATGCCCAAGGATGTGAAGCACCTGACGCTGTCCTACACGCTGTTCGATATCACCGCCCGACATCCACCGGTAGCTGTAAACACTGGCGGTTGAGCGTGCCCGATAAGGAGAACAATAAATGGCAACTCATGAACATTATTACGTCCCGGCCCAGAGCAAATGGCCGATCATCGCCACGGTCGGGATGTTCGTCACAGTGTTTGGCCTGGGCACCTGGTTCAATGATCTGAAAGCCGCGCGGCCGGAATCCCACGGCCCGCTGATCTTCTTCGTTGGCAGCCTGCTGCTGGCCTACATGCTGTTCGGCTGGTTCGGTACGGTGATCAAGGAAAGTCGCGGCGGCTTGTACAGCGCACAAATGGATCGCTCGTTCCGCTGGGGCATGAGCTGGTTCATTTTCTCAGAGGTGATGTTCTTCATCGCCTTCTTTGGTGCACTGTTTTACGTGCGCCACGTTTCTGGTCCGGCGCTCGGCGGTGAAGGCACAAAAGGCCTCGCGCATATGCTATGGCCTGGCTTCGAGTGGACCTGGCCGCTGCTGAACAACCCGGATTCCAAGCTCTTCGTGCCCCCGAAGGACGTCATCAGCCCCTGGGGCCTGCCGTTGCTCAATACCGTGTTGCTGGTGAGTTCCAGCGTCACGATAACCATCGCCCACCATGCCTTGAAAAAGGGCCATCGCGGCGCGTTGAAACTCTGGCTGGCGATCACCGTATTGCTGGGCTGCGCGTTCCTCGGGTTCCAGGCCGAAGAATACATTCATGCCTATAAGGAGCTGGGCCTCACCCTGGGTTCGGGCATCTACGGCGCCACCTTCTTCATGCTCACCGGTTTCCACGGCGCGCACGTGACCATCGGCACCATCATTCTGTTCGTGATGCTGATGCGCATCCTGCGCGGGCACTTCGACAACGAGCATCAGTTCGGCTTCGAGGCGGCGAGCTGGTATTGGCACTTCGTGGACGTGGTGTGGATCGGGCTGTTCATTTTCGTCTACGTGCTTTAGGGCCGCCGCACGTTACCAGGGCGCTTGAGACACAAGCTGGCCGCTGAAAAAACCCCAGGCAATCAAGCCGACGGTCAGGGCGGCCAGCGTCACACGAACACTCAAGGCAATGACGAGGCGGTTCGAGCTGCTGTCGTCCTTGACCAGAAAAAACAGGCCGCTGAACAGGCTGACAACCGTGGCAATCAGCATCAGGACGATAGCTGCTTTGAGCATGGTGGAACTCCGGGGGGACAAGCGATGCATATGAGTATAGCTATCGCGTTGACCGACTGGCTGGTGACGCCATGAAGCGTTTCCGGCCGGGCGTTGTGCCGACGCTGGTGGTCGCAGCCCTGCTGCCGCTGCTGGTGTTCCTGGGGTTCTGGCAATTGAGCCGGGGCGCGGAGAAAAGCGCGCTGCTGCAAACCTACAGCGAGCGCCGGGCCGCCGAACCGATGGCCAGCTCCGAGCTGCGACACACCGCCGACCCAGCCTTCCGCCGGGTGCGCCTGCACGGCCAGTTCGACGCCGCCCATAGCCTGCTGCTGGATAACCGTCAGCGAGGCGGCAAGGTCGGGGTCGAGCTGTTGCAACCGTTTCAGGACCAGGCGACCGGGCTGTGGCTGCTGGTCAATCGCGGCTGGCTGCCATGGCCGGATCGCCGTACACCGCCGCAATTCACCACCCCCGACGCCCCTCTGAGTCTTGACGCCTGGGTCTACGTTTCCCCCGGCGCGGTCTTCCAGCTTCACGCCGACCCAAGCACCAGCACCTGGCCAAAACTGCTGACGGCTATTGACCCGAACGCGCTCTGGACAGCCCTGGACCGCGAAGGCTTTGCCTACGAATTACGCGCAGAAACCGGACCCGCGACTTACCAGGCCGATTGGTCGGTGATTGCCACAGGTCCGGAAAAACACATCGCTTATGCCGTGCAGTGGTTCGCCATGTCGATCGCCCTGCTCGGCCTCTATCTCTACCTCGGTTGGCACAACGCAAAGGAGAAACACCATGGGAGCGGCCATGAATCCACCCAGCATGTCTGAGGCAAAAACGCCGGTGAACCGGCGCAAGGGACGCTTGCAGTTGCTGCTGATTGTGCTCGGGGTGGTCGGTCCGATGATCCTCGCCACCGGTATGTACAAATGGCAGTTCTGGGTGCCGGAAGGTCGCAGTTATCACGGCGAACTGATCGGCAACGGCCAGACCCGCGCCGACCTGGGCGTGCAGGCGCAAGAAGATCGCTGGCAGTTGCTGGTCACGGCACCGAAGGCGTGTTCGGTGGACTGTCAGCAACTGGTTTACCTGGCGCGACAAATCCAGATCGGCCTCGGTCGTGATGCCGGTCGCGCCAGTCACGCACTGGCGGTGACCCAACCGCTGAGCAGTGATTACGAGGCTAAACTTCAACGCGAGTATCCGCAGTTGCAACGCTATCCCCTGGACTCGCAGATCTACACCAAAGGTGCTCAGAGCAATGAAGCTGCACACCTGTGGATCATCGACCCCCACGGCAATCTGGTGCTGCGCTACGACCCGTCGGTCAAAGGCAAGGACCTGCTCAACGACCTGCGACACCTGCTGAAACTGTCGAACATCGGATAAGGGCATCGTCATGGCCAAACCTGGATTTCGCCTCGCGCTGTTTGCCACCTTCCTGGCACTGATTGTGGTGTTGCTCGGCGCCTACACACGCCTGACTCACGCCGGCCTCGGCTGCCCGGACTGGCCCGGCTGCTATGGCTTTATCAGCGTGCCGAAAAGCGAAGCCCAACTGGCCCATGCCGAATTGCATTTCCCGGACGCCCCGGTGGAGGCCCACAAGGGCTGGAATGAGATGGTCCATCGCTACTTCGCCGGCACCCTCGGCTTGCTGATTTCGGTGTTGGCCGGTCGGGCCTGGGTTCATCGTCGGGACCCGGGGCAACCGGTGAAGCTGCCGTTGTTCCTGCTGGCGGTGGTGTTCGCCCAGGCCGCCTTCGGCATGTGGACGGTCACGCTCAAGCTCTGGCCGCAAGTGGTGACCGGGCATTTGCTTGGCGGATTCGCCACCTTGAGCCTGCTGTTTCTACTGACCTTGCGTCTGTCCGGCGTACTGCCGGCGCTGACGGTGCCACGTCGTTTGCAGCACTGGGCGACCGCCGCGTTGCTGCTGGTGATCGGGCAGATCGCCCTCGGCGGCTGGGTCAGCTCCAACTATGCCGCCGTGGCGTGCATCGATTTCCCGACCTGCCACGGCCAATGGCTACCCCCTGCCGACTTCGCCAACGGCTTCCACCTGACCCAGCACATAGGCCCGAACTACCTCGGCGGGCAGCTGGACAGCGATGCCCGCACCGCGATTCACCTGACGCATCGCATCGGCGCGCTCCTGGTGACCCTGGTGTTGCTCGGCCTAGCCTGGCAACTGAAAGTCGTCGGCATGACACGGCTGGCCGGGTTGGTGTTAATCGCCCTCGCCGCGCAAATCACCCTGGGCATCAGCAACGTGCTGTTTCATCTGCCGCTGCCGGTGGCCGTGGCGCACAACGCCGGGGGCGCGGCGCTGCTGCTGACGATGGTACTGGTCAACTATCACGCGCGAACCCGTCTGGTTCGGATCAAGCAGCCGAATCGCTGGCGCTTCAGCCCGCGTAAACATTCAGCCGGGCCCATAACAATAAAAGGAGAAATGCCATGGCGATTCTGATCGGCGAGCGTCACAGCCAGGCAATCTGGCGTGACTATTTGGAGCTGACCAAACCCAAGGTGGTGGTGCTGATGCTCATCACCTCGCTGGTCGGGATGTTCCTGGCGACTCGCGCCGGGGTGCCATGGACCGTGCTGGTGTTCGGCAATCTGGGCATTGCCTTGTGTGCCGGCGGGGCAGCGGCGGTGAACCATGTGGTGGACCGGCGGATCGATGCGGTGATGGCGCGCACCCACAAACGTCCCTTGGCCGAAGGGCGCGTCTCGCCTGCCGCCGCGCTGACCTTCGCCCTGGTGCTGGCATTGCTCGGCCAGGCGTTGTTGCTGGCCTTCACCAACCCGCTGACCGCGTGGCTGACCCTCGCCTCTCTGCTCGGCTATGCGGTGGTCTACACCGGCTTCCTCAAACGTGCGACACCACAGAACATCGTCATTGGCGGGCTGGCCGGTGCCGCTCCGCCCTTGCTCGGCTGGACGGCCGCCACCGGTCACATCAGCGCCGAACCGCTGTTGCTGGTGCTGATCATCTTCGCCTGGACCCCGCCGCATTTCTGGGCGCTGGCCATCCACCGCAAAGAGGAATACGCCAAGGCCGATATCCCGATGCTGCCGGTGACCCACGGCGAGCACTACACCAAAATCCACATCCTGCTTTACACCTGTGCCCTGCTGGCCGTCAGCCTGATGCCCTACGTGATCCACATGAGCGGCCTGCTCTACCTGATTTGCGCCATCGGCCTGGGCGCGAGGTTTCTGCAATGGGCCGTGGTGCTGTACCGTGGCACTCGGCCGCACGCGGCGATCAACACCTTCAAGTACTCTATCTACTACTTGTTCCTGCTGTTCATCGCGCTGCTCGTAGACCACTACCTATTGTTGAACCTATGACCCGAACCCAGAAAACCGTCTTCATCCTTGTCGCCCTGATCGCGCTGGTCCTGGGCCTGACCATCAACAAAGTGCTCACCGGCAAAGGCCAGGGCGATCCGACGGCCCTGATCGATGCCGGCATCATCCTGCTGCCGCAAAGCCGCAACCTGCCGGATGTGAAGATGACCGACCAGGACGGTAAACCGGTGGCGGTCAACGAGCTCAAAGGCAAGTGGAGCCTGCTGTTCTTCGGCTACACCTTCTGCCCGGACATCTGCCCGACCACCCTCGCCCAACTGCGCCAGATCAAGAGCGAATTGCCGCCTGAAGCGGTGGACAAGTTGCAGATCGTTCTGGTCAGCGTCGACCCGAACCGCGATACACCCAAGCAGCTCAAACAGTATCTGGGTTACTTCGATCCGCAGTTCATCGGCCTGACGCCGACCTCGATCGAGGAGCTGCAGAAAGTCGCCAACGCCGTGAGCATCCCGTTCATTCCGGCGGACACCAGCAAGCCGAACTACACGGTGGATCACAGCGGTAACCTCGCGGTGATCGGGCCGGACGGCACGCAGCGCGGATTTATTCGGGCGCCGTTGAACAACGTGAAGCTGGTGGCGCAGTTGCCGGTGATGCTTAACCGCCAATAAGACCCACACCCCCTGTAGGAGCGAGCTTGCTCGCGATGGTCGTCAACGATAACGCTGGAAGCCTGGCGCCCCGTGGTGTTCTCGGGTTTTTCGCGAGCAAGCTCGCTCCTACGGGGGGTCTATATTTCAGGCAAAAAAATGGGGCGCATTCAATGCGCCCCATTTTTCGTTACAGCTTCAGATCAGAACGCCGGCACGACCGCGCCTTTGTACTTCTCGATAATGAACGCTTTCACTTCCGGGCTGTGCAAGGCCGCCACCAGCTTCTTCATCGCTTCGCTGTCCTTGTCGTCCGGACGGGCAACGAGGATGTTCACGTATGGCGAGTCGCTGCCTTCGATGACCAGTGCGTCCTTGGCCGGATCGAGCTTGGCTTCCAGCGCGTAGTTGGTGTTGATCAGCGCCAGGTCGACCTGGGTCAGCACGCGCGGGATGGTCGCAGCTTCCAGTTCACGGAATTTCAGGTCTTTGCTGTTCTCGGTGATGTCTTTGACGGTCGACAGGATGTTGTTCGAATCCTTCAACTTGATCAGACCGGCCTTGGCCAGCAGTAACAGCGCGCGACCGCCGTTGGTGGCGTCGTTCGGGATCACCACGTTGGCACCGCCCGGCAGTTCGGTCAGCGCTTTGTACTTGCTGGAGTAAGCGCCCAGAGGTTCCAGGTGCACACCGGCCACCGACACCAGCTCGGTGCCCTTGGCCTTGTTGAATTCATCGAGGTACGGCTGGTGCTGGAAGAAGTTGGCGTCCAGACGTTTTTCCGCCACCTGCACGTTCGGCTGGATGTAGTCGGTGAAGACCTTGACCTTCAGATCCACGCCTTCTTTTGCCAGCGCCGGTTTAACGAACTCGAGGATTTCCGCGTGCGGCACTGGCGTGGCGGCGACCGTCAGGGTGTCGGCGGCATGGGCGGAAAAGGCTGCAACGGCAGCGAACGCGACGAGTAGTTTTTTCATTCTGCGAACTCCTTGTGAGGCGCCTGGATTCGGCGCCTGCCAGCGAATGGCCGGCTCATGTCTTACTTACGGGAAAAATGGACGACCAATTTGTCGCCGACGGTTTGCAGGACCTGTACCAGCACCAGCAGCAACACCACCGTGACCACCATCACATCGGTCTGGAAACGCTGGTAACCGAAGCGGATCGCCAGGTCGCCCAATCCACCGGCACCCACCACACCGGCCATCGCCGTGTAGGAAACCAGCGTAATGGCCGTCACCGTAATCGCCGCAAAGATGCCCGGACGGGCTTCTGGCAACAGCGCATTGGTGATGATCTGCCGCGTGGTCGCGCCCATGGACTGGGTCGCTTCGATGATGCCGCGGTCGACTTCACGCAGCGCGGTTTCCACCAGTCGCGCGAAGAACGGCGTGGCGCCCACCACCAGCGGCGGGATCGCGCCGGCGACACCCAGCGAAGTGCCGGTGATCAAGACAGTGAACGGAATCATCACGATCAGCAGAATAATGAACGGCAGCGAACGCAGAATGTTCACCACCAACGACAACATCGCATAGACGCCTTTGGCTTCCAGCAACTGACGCGGGCTGCAGAGGAACAGCAACACGCCCAGCGGCAGGCCCAGCAACACGGTGAACAGCAGCGAACCGCCGAGCATCAGCAGGGTGTCGCCGGTGGCCAGCCAGATTTCGAACCAGTCGATATTGGCGAAGAAACTTGTCAGGGCATCCATTAGCGCAGCACCTCCATGTGGACGTCTGCTGCGGTGAAGCGGGCGAAAGCCGCTTCCATGTCACCGCCGGTCACGGCCAGGGTCAGTTGCCCGTAAGGGACGTCTTTGATGCGGTCGATACGACCGGCGAGGATGCTGTAGTCCACACCCGTTTCCCGGGCGACGGTCCCCAGCAGCGGCGCGTAGGTCGCTTCGCCCTGGAAGGTCAGGCGCACGATGCGGCCCGGCACGTGAGCGAAGTCGTCACGCTGTTCGCTTTCGTCGATGTGCTCGTCTTCTTGCACGAAGCGCCTGGTGGTCGGGTGTTTCGGATGCAGGAAAACCTCGGCTACCGAGCCTTGCTCGACGATCACGCCAGCGTCCATCACCCCGACCTGGTCGCAGACCCGGCGGATCACATCCATTTCATGGGTGATCAACACGATGGTCAGCTTCAACTCGCGATTGATCTCGGCCAGCAATTGCAGGACCGACGCGGTGGTCTGCGGGTCCAGCGCACTGGTGGCTTCGTCGCACAGCAGGATTTTTGGCTTGGTGGCCAGGGCGCGGGCAATGCCGACACGCTGCTTCTGACCGCCAGACAGTTGCGCCGGATACTTGTTGGCGTGATCAGACAAACCGACCCGGGCCAGCAACTCGGCAACACGCTGGTCGATATCGCTGCGGGACAGTTCACCGGCCAGCGTCAGCGGCAGCGCGACGTTGTCGGCCACGGTTTTGGACGCCAGCAGGTTGAAGTGCTGGAAAATCATCCCGACCTGCTGACGGAATCGGCGCAGGCCGTTGGCATCGAGCGCGGTGACTTCTTCGCCATCAACGATGATCTTGCCGCCAGTGGAGTTTTCCAGGCGATTGATCAGGCGCAGCAGGGTACTTTTCCCCGCACCGGAATGACCGATCAGGCCGAAGACCTGACCGTTCTCAATCGTCAGATTGGTCGGGTGCAGGGCGGGGATATCCCTACCGGCGACGCGGTAGGTTTTATGGACGTTTTGAAACTCGATCACGTAGCGAACCTTGTGGGGCGCGTTGGAAAAGGATCAGCGGTTAGCCGGGCGCGCATTTTAGCCTGTCCGTATAGAGGTTCTTAGCATTTATTTTGTATTCAACCAGCCATTTGGCAATAACGCGATCAAAGGTCAGATAAAAGGAACGGCTAAAAACGTCACCAGTCACTACTTAGGCATCTCCAAAAAGCCTGAGGAGTCTCGCCTGATGAGTACTAAAAAGCCTGCCACGCCAAAGAGTGACCTGGCCGGGACCGATACCCTGGACCGAAGCAACACCAACGCCAAACTCGATAGCCTGGAAAAATTCCGCTCCGATGCCACAGGCGAAGCCTTGCGCACCAACCAAGGCGTGAAGGTGGCGGACAATCAGAACACCCTGAAAGCCGGCGCCCGCGGGCCGTCGCTGCTGGAAGATTTCATCATGCGTGAAAAGATCACGCATTTTGACCATGAGCGCATTCCCGAGCGCATCGTTCATGCCCGCGGGACGGGTGCCCATGGCTACTTCCAGAGTTATGAGAATCACAGCGTTCTGACCAAAGCCGGATTCCTGCAAGACCCCGGCAAAAAGACTCCAGTCTTCGTACGCTTTTCCACGGTGCAGGGCCCTCGCGGGTCAGGCGATACCGTGCGTGATGTACGAGGTTTCGCCGTGAAGTTCTTCACCGATGAAGGCATCTACGACTTGGTGGGCAATAACATGCCGGTGTTTTTCATCCAGGACGCCATCAAGTTCCCTGACTTCGTCCACGCGGTGAAACCCGAACCCCACAACGAAATACCCACCGGCGGCTCGGCCCACGACACCTTCTGGGACTTTGTTTCGTTGCAGCCGGAATCGGCGCACATGGTGATCTGGGCCATGTCCGACCGGGCAATCCCAAAAAGCCTGCGCAGCATGCAAGGCTTTGGGGTTCACACCTTCCGCATGATCAATGCCGAAGGAAAATCGCGCTTCGTCAAATTCCACTGGCGCCCCGCCGCCGGCACCTGTTCCCTGGTGTGGGATGAAGCACAAAAACTTGCGGGAAAAGATACCGACTACCACCGTCGCGACCTCTGGGAAGCCATCGAAATGGGCGACTACCCGGAATGGGAATTGGGTGTTCAGGTCGTCGAGGAAGAAAACGAACACGCTTTCGATTTCGACATCCTCGACCCGACCAAGCTCATTCCTGAAGAGATCGTACCCATCACCCCGCTGGGCAAAATGGTGCTCAACCGCAACCCGGACAACTTCTTCGCCGAAACCGAGCAGGTCGCGTTCTGCCCGGGGCATATCGTGCCGGGGATCGACTTCTCCAACGATCCACTGCTGCAGGGCCGGCTGTTTTCCTACACCGACACGCAGATTAGCCGACTCGGTGGCCCGAACTTTCACGAGATTCCAATCAACCGAACGATTTCACCCCTGCACAATGGCCAGCGGGACGCGTTGCACCGCACCACCATCGACAAAGGACGTGCGGCCTACGAACCAAACTCCATCGATGGCGGCTGGCCTAAAGAAACCCCACCCGCAGCGCAAGACGGCGGCTTCGAGAGCTACGCGGAGCGCATCGACGCCAACAAGATCCGTCAACGCAGCGAGTCGTTCAGCGACCACTTCTCCCAGGCACGGCTGTTTTTCCACAGCATGAGCAAGCATGAGCAGGAACACATCATCTCGGCGTACAGCTTTGAGCTGGGCAAGGTGGAACGTGAGTTCATTCGGGCAAGGGAAGTGAATGAGATCCTGGCCAACATCGATCTGGAACTTGCCAAACGGGTGGCACAGAACCTTGGCCTGCCGGTGCCGAAAGCCGGAACGGTCCAAGTACCGAAAGCGTCCCTGGAACGCTCGCCGGCTCTGAGTCAGGCCAATCTGCTGCCGGGCGATATCAAAACCCGGAAAGTGGCGATTCTGGCGGCCGATGGCGTAGACGGTGCAGCAATCGAAGCCATGAAGAAAGCGCTGGAAGCTGAGGGGGCGCATGCCAAATTGCTCGGCCCGACCTCGGCACCGGTAAAAACTACCGATGGCAAGTCGATGCCGGTGGACGCTTCGATGGAAGGCTTGCCTTCAGTGGCGTTCGATGCGGTGTTCGTGCCTGGAGGCGCGGCGTCGATCAAGGCGCTGAGCACTGACGGCGTGGCGTTGCATTACGTGCTGGAGGCTTACAAGCATTTGAAAGCGATTGCGTTGCATGGCGAGGCGAAGCAATTGCTGGATGTGTTGAGGCTGGAGATTGATGCGGGGTTGATCGTGGGTGCGGACGCCAAGCTGTTCAAGGCGTTTTTTGCGGCGATCGGGCAGCATCGGGTTTGGGAGAGGGAGTCGAAGGCCAAGCGTATTCCAGCCTGAAGTGTTGTATCGACAGGGATGACCTCTTCGCGAGCAGGCTCGCTCCCACAAGGTTAGCGTGAACCTGTGGGAGCGGGCTTGCCCGCGATGCTTTTAAGGGGTTTTACGAGGGCTCAGAACAACTTGCGCCGGAACGCTGCGCAGAATCTGCCGTTCCAGCTTCAGATCAAACTGCGGATCCAGCTTATTCACCCGCTTGGTCAGCAGGTTAGCCAACCACGGATAATCGTCAGTACGTGGCACCTGAAGGCTCACATCGCACTGAAAATTCACCACATCGGCGGCAATGGCATCCAGTTGACGGCGCATTTTGCCCATATCGGTGATTTTCAGCTTCACCGTGGTGCTTTCAGCTTCCGGATCAATGACCTTGGCTTTGCGCTTGGCTTCGGCGGACTTGAGATCCGCTTCGGTTTTTTCCAGTTCAGCCTTGCGGGCTTGAGCGAGCGCACCATTGACCCCGCCGGTGAGTGCAGGAGCCTTGGGCATCAAGGCGCGAGCCCGAGCCAGGGCGGTGGCCGCCGCGTTTACATCACCTTTTTGCAGCACGATCTGGCTGCGCATCAGATAGGCTTCGGCCAACTGCCGCTGGTATTGCTCCAGGGATTGATCGTTGGGCGATTCAGCCTGCAAGGCAGCCAGTTGACCTTCGGCAGTGGCCAGTTCGCTGCTGGCCAGGCTTTGTTCCAGCTGTGCAATGGCCGTGGCCCGCGCATCCGGGACCTCGGTGGCCGCTGGTGGCGTGCTTTGGCAAGCGCCCAGCAGCAATGAAAATGCGACAAGGAGCAGATAACGGGAGGGGAACGACTTCATTCCTGCGACTCTCTATTTGCGCAAAAAACGAGCAAGTCTACACCCCTCGACGGGGCAGAACAAAACTCAGCAGAAACAGCGCGGCGGCCGTCACTACAATCGACGGGCCGGCCGGTGTGTCCTTGAACCAGGACAACGCCAGCCCGCCACACACGGCGAGTATGCCCAGCAGGCTCGCGCCCAGTGCCATCTGTTCCGGTGAACGGGCGTGACGTTGTGCCGCAGCCGCCGGAATGATCAGCAACGAAGTGATCAGCAACACGCCGACGATTTTCATCGCCACGGCAATCACCACGGCGATCAGCAACATCAGCGCCATGCGCAACCCCGCCACCGGCAGGCCTTCGACCCTGGCCAACTCCTCATGCACGGTGATTGCCAGCAATGGCCGCCACAGCGTCACCAGCAACGCCAGCACTGCCGCGCTACCGCCGAGAATCCACGCCAGATCGGTCGGGCTGATCGCCAGCAGGTCACCAAACAGATAGGCCATCAGGTCGATCCGCACTTCGTGCATGAAGCTTAGTACCACCAGGCCTAAAGAGAGGGTGCTGGGTGCGAGAATTCCCAAAAGCGTGTCGGACGCCAACGGCTGACGCTGCTGCAACGTGACTAGCATCACTGCCAACAGCAAACAGCCAACGGTCACAGCGACGGTCGGGCTGACATCCAGCAGGAAGCCCAGCGCCACACCCAGCAGCGCCGCGTGGGACAGGGTATCGCCAAAATACGCCATGCGCCGCCAGACCACGAAAGAACCCAACGGGCCCGCAACGACCGCCAGAGCCAGGCCTGCAAGCAGGGCGTAAAGCAAAAAATCAGCCATGCTTGCAGCTATCTCCGTGAACATGGTTATGGCCCGACGCGGGCGCCTTGACTACCGAGCCATGCAAATCGTGGGCGTGGTCGTGATGGTGGTGATAAATCGCCAGGCTTTGTGCGTTTTTTCCGAACAGCTCGACGAAGGCCGGATCGCCGCTGACCTGCTCGGGGTGGCCGGAGCAGCAAACGTGGCGATTCAGGCACACCACCTGGTCGGTGGTGCTCATCACCAGATGCAGATCGTGAGAAACCATCAGCACACCGCAGCCGTGACGGTCACGCAGGCGGGTGATCAGGCTGTAGAGTTCGGCCTGCCCAGCCACGTCGACGCCTTGCACCGGCTCATCCAACACCAGCAATTCCGGTTCGCGCAACAGGGCGCGGGCCAGCAATACGCGTTGCATCTCTCCGCCGGAAACACTTTGCACGGGGCTGTCGATCACCTGTTCGGCACCGACTTCCTTGAGCGCGGCCAAGGCCATCGCTCGGTCCACGCCCGGCACCAGACGCAAGAAGCGCAGGACCGAGAGCGGCAGGGTCGGATCGACATGCAGTTTTTGCGGCATGTAGCCGACCCGCAGTTTCGGCTTGCGCCAGACACTGCCGCTGTCGGGTTTCAACAATCCCAGTACAGCGCGCACCAGGGTGGTCTTGCCGGCACCGTTGGGGCCGATCAGGGTGACGATCTGCCCTGGCTCGACGCTCAGCTCGATATTATCCAGCACACTTTGCCCGGCAAACGTGACGGCAACCTGCTCGAGGCGGATCAGCGCGTTGCTCATCAAGCCCCCTGACAACCCGAGCAGAGGCCGATCACTTCGACCGTCTGGGCTTCGACGACGAACCCCACATCCTGGGCGCTGGCGATGATCGCGTCGCTGATGGATTTCTGCTCGAGCTCAATGGCTGCGTGGCAGTCGCGGCAGATCAGGAACTGACCCTGATGCGCGTGTTCCGGGTGATTGCAGCCGATGAAGGCGTTGAGCGAGGAGATGCGGTGTACGAGGCCGTTTTCCAGCAGGAAATCCAGCGCGCGGTACACGGTCGGTGGCGCGGCGCGGCGGCCATCCTGCTCGCTGAGTACCGCGAGAATGTCATAGGCGCCCAACGGCTTGTGGCTTTGCCATACCAGCTCCAGCACCCGCCGACGCAACGCGGTCAGACGCAGACCCTGGCGTTCGCACAGGGCATCGGCCTCAGACAGAGCGCTGTGCACGCAATGAGAGTGGTCGTGGGGACGGCTGGCAATCGGTGTTTTAGGCATGAGCGGCGACGAGTTTTGTGAGAGACGTTATTATGTTACCCGTTCTCGCCTCTTCGAGTGGTCATCGTGTCCCGACTTTTTTCTATCTTTGTCGCATTTGTCGCAAGTTTTCTGCTGATTGGTCCGGCGCAAGCCGAGGTCAAGGTCCTCACCAGCATCAAGCCGCTACAGCTGATTGCCGCTGCCGTACAGGATGGCGTGGCGATCCCGGAAGTATTGCTGCCGCCCGGCGCTTCGCCGCATAACTATGCCCTGCGCCCTTCCGACGTACGGAAAGTGCAATCGGTGGATCTGCTGTACTGGATCGGGCCGGACATGGAAGGCTTCCTGCCTCGGGTACTGAATGGCCGTACGCTGCCCAGCGTCGCCGTGCAGGATCTGCCCGGTCTGAAACTGCGTCATTTCGCCGAAGATAACCACTCCCACGCTGAAGAAGCCGACGAACATGACCACGATCACCGCCCAGGCAGCCTGGACGCGCATTTGTGGCTATCGCCGATCAACGCCCGGGTCATCGCCACAAAAATGGCCGCTGACCTCAGCACGGCCGATCCTGACAACGCCGCGCGGTATGCGAGCAACCTCAAGGCCTTTGATGAACGCCTGGATGCCCTCGACCTGCGCTTGAAGAAACGTCTGGCGGGTGTTGAAGGCAAACCATACTTCGTGTTCCACGAGGCCTTCGACTACTTCGAAGATGCCTACGGTCTCAAGCACGCGGGTGTGTTCAGCGTCGCAGCCGAGGTGCAACCCGGTGCCCAGCATGTCGCGGCGATGCGCGCACGACTGCAGGAAGTCGGCAAGACCTGTGTGTTCAGCGAACCACCGCTGCGCCCACGCCTGGCGGAAACCCTGGTGGCCGGCCTGCCGGTGAAACTGGCTGAGCTGGATGCGCTGGGCGGGTACACGCCAGCGACCGCTCAGGGTTATGAGCAGGTGCTGGAGAAGCTGGGGAATGATTTGGCGGGGTGCCTGGAGTCGTTGTAACAACACATAACCTGTGGCGAGGGAGCTTGCTCCCGCCGGACTGCGTAGCAGGCCCGTTTTTTTGGGGCCGCTTCGCTGC
>NZ_JBSVWS010000153.1:0-14725 GCF_054071155.1 Pseudomonas sp. SDO5532_S415
GGGATTTGTGAACGACACAGATCCCGTGTGGGAGCGAGCCTGCTCGCGAAGACGGCATCAGCCGCAATGAAGATTCAGAACCTTGAGCCGGGCTTCGAAAGAAACGCCAACTCCTCAGCCGTAGACTCCCGCCCCAACACCGCATTGCGGTGCGGAAACCGCCCAAACTGCGCGATCACTTTCTGATGTTGCTCGGCGTAATCCAGATAATCGGCAAACAACGCCCGGTCGCTTTCCGGCTGTTGCGCCAGCAAATCGAGATAACGAGAAACGGCTTCGTTCTGCACCGCGAGATTTTCGCAGTGCTCGAACACCAGGTAGATAAACACCCGTTGAATCGGTAACAACTGGCGATCGAAATCCGCCGCAATGCCCTGCGCCACCAGTGCCTGGGCCCGGGCATCACCGGAATAAGTCTTGGGAGAATCGCGAAAGATCATTCGCGGCAGTTGATCGAGCAACAACACCAGAGCCAGCCAACCTTCGGGGCGTTGCGCCCACTCGGTCAAACCGCCGGCCAGTGCCTGCTCGACCTGGTCCCCGAAACGCTCACGCGCTTCGAGGTCCTGGCTGTCACGCTTGCCGAACCACAACTTGCCCTTCTGCGCCGCCACTTCCTTCGATGATTCAGAGTTTCCGAACCACCATTCGAGCAACGGCTGCCAGGGCGCGGTCATGGTTTATTCCTTGTGGTAGGCCGTGACGCGTGCAACTTCTTCTTTCGAGCCGAGGAACACCGCCACGCGCTGGTGCAGACCTTCAGGCTGGATGTCGAGGATGCGCTGGCGGCCGTCAGTGGAAGCACCGCCCGCTTGTTCCACGAGGAACGACATCGGGTTGGCTTCGTACATCAGGCGCAGTTTGCCCGGCTTGGACGGCTCGCGGCTGTCGCGCGGGTACATGAACAGACCGCCACGGGTCAGGATGCGGTGCACGTCCGCGACCATCGCGGCCACCCAGCGCATGTTGTAGTTCTTTTTCAGCGGGCCTTCGTCACCTGCCAGCAGTTCGCTGACATAACGTTGTACAGGCGCTTCCCAGTGACGCTGGTTGGACGCGTTGATCGCGAACTCCTGGGTGGTTTCAGGAATGGTGATGTCTTCGTGGGTCAGGACGAAACTGCCCATTTCACGGTCCAGGGTGAAGCCTTTCACACCATCGCCCAGGGTCAGCACCAACATGGTCTGAGGGCCGTAGATGGCATAACCGGCGGCAACCTGCTGGGTGCCTGGCTGCAGGAAGGCCTTTTCATTCAGCGCTTCGTTCTGGCTCAGGTATTCATTCGGGCAACGCAGCACCGAGAAGATCGTGCCGACCGGGGCGTTGATATCGATGTTCGACGAACCGTCCAGTGGGTCAAATACCAGCAGGTACGCGCCCTTCGGGTATTTGCCCGGGATCTGGTAAGCGTTGTCCATTTCTTCGGACGCCATGCCAGCCAGGTGACCGCCCCACTCGTTGGCTTCGAGCAGGATTTCGTTGGAGAGTACGTCGAGTTTCTTCTGCACTTCGCCTTGGACGTTTTCAGTGCCCATGCTGCCCAGAACACCGCCCAGGGCGCCTTTGGAAACGGCGTGGCTGATCTCCTTGCAAGCACGCGCCACCACTTCGATCAGGAAGCGCAGATCGGCAGGTGTGTTGTTGCTGCGGGTCTGCTCAATCAAATAGCGACTCAAGGTAACGCGGGACATGGAAGGCTCCGGAGGAATGGGGGGCTTAAAAACCCGCGCAGTTTAGCGCGAGTCGGGGCGCATTTCCTCCTATCAGACGTGATCGGTCGAAGAGAGTTCATGCGCGGGGTTCAGCGTAGATGGAAATGGGCGAGATGGGGGCCAAAGAATAGCGGCCATTTCAGCGTCTTTGTCGACTGATCGATCGCATTCGCGAGCAGGCTCGCTCCCACATGGGGATTTGCATTGTGTTTCAGAGGACAGGAAGGGTCTTGTCCTTGATCACCTTGGTCGGCCCGTTGGCCTTCACACTGGCTATGCCCTTTTCCATGGCCGCCGCCGAAGCATAGGACTCGCTGCTGCCGATGATTTCGTGGTTAGCGGCCTTGAGGTTGAAGTAGGGATGGCCATCCTTGGTGGTTTTTTTCTCGTAGCGCTCATCCAGCGGGCTGTTGGCCTGGACCGATGCGATACCTTTATCGGCCGCGGCGCGGGTGGTGTACAGCTCACTGGTCAGAATGGTTTCGGCGTTCGCCGCCTTCAGCACAAACCTGAACTGACCGCTGCTGCTTTTACTCACTTCGTACCATCCGGACATGCTCTTTCTCCTTGGCGAATGAGAGGTTGCGCGCTTCAGAGTAAAGACCAGCCCGGGATTTTTGTCGCCTGTACCGGCCCCTTCGCGAGCAGGCTCGCTCCCACATTGAAATTGCGTACACCGATCCATTGTGGGAGCGAGCCTGCTCGCGAAAGGGCCGCCAAGGTCACCCTACTTCCCCAATGTCCGCACTATCGAAAGCTCAGGCACCTGACCCCGCCGCTGACTCAGATACCGCGTACAACTGACCCGCAAAAACGAAGCGAAATTCACCACCTCGCCGCGGTAGTCCATCACCTCTTCATACAGCTTGGCGATCAACTGATTGGTGGTCATGCCATCGACCTCGGCGATTTCGCTGAGGATGTCCCAGAACTGGTTCTCCAGCCGCAGGGTGGTGACGACCCCGCAGATACGCAGCGAGCGGGAGCGCGATTCGTAGAGAATCGGGTCGGCTTTGACGTAGAGCTCGCACATGGACAGGTTCCTCGTTACAGCGTGATTTTCGTGCCCAGTAACCCGAGGAAACCCGCGAGCCAGTTCGGGTGGGCAGGCCAGGCCGGCGCCGTGGCCAGATTGCCTTGAACATGACCGTCCGTCACCGGAATATCGATAAACGTCCCGCCAGCCAGGCGTACTTCCGGTGCACAGGCCGGGTAGGCGCTGCACTCGCGCCCTTCGAGAACCCCTGCCGCCGCCAGCAGTTGCGCACCGTGGCACACGGCAGCGATCGGCTTGCCAGCCTTGTCGAAATCCCGCACCAGCTCCAGGACTTTTTCGTTCAGGCGCAGGTACTCCGGCGCACGACCGCCGGGTATCAGCACGGCGTCGTAGTCCGCAGCCTTGACCTTGGCAAAATCGAAATTGAGGGCAAACAGGTGTCCGGGTTTTTCACTGTAGGTCTGGTCGCCTTCAAAGTCGTGAATGGCCGTGCGTACGGTCTGGCCGGCGGCCTTGTCCGGGCAAGCGGCATGCACGGTATGGCCGACCATCAACAGGGCCTGGAACGGCACCATCACTTCATAGTCTTCGACGTAATCGCCGACCAGCATCAGAATTTTTTTAGCCGCCATGGGGAGGACTCCTCTGGAAAATGCGTGGGCATGCAGGAGTATTCAAGGTAGTCCTTATCCGATGAGTCGGGTAACAACCGGCTACTACCTGACGGACCGCGTAATCGTTCATCGCGGGCAAGCCACGCTCCCACAGGTCCTGTGTCGTTCTTGTGGCCAATGCGATACCTGTGGGAGCGGGCTTGCCCGCGATGGCGTCCTTGAACTGTACGGATAACTCCGCGTCTATCTGTAGCAGCGTGAAACCGACAGTTTATGGCTAGATGTAGGCACTTCCCCTCACCCAGGATTCTGGTTGCCATCATGTCCTCCCGCGAAAACACCGGCATGGCCCTGGGCTTGCTCGGCGTCGTCATTTTCAGCCTCACCCTGCCCTTCACACGGATCGTCGTGCAGGAACTTCATCCGCTGCTCAATGGCCTGGGTCGTGCGTTGTTCGCGGCGGTGCCTGCGGCAGTGCTGTTGCTGTGGCACCGTGAAAAATGGCCGACCTGGAAACAGGTCAAAGGCCTGATGCTGGTGTCGGCCGGGGTGATTCTCGGCTTTCCGGTGTTGTCGGCCTGGGCGATGCAGACCTTGCCGGCGTCCCATGGCGCACTGGTCAATGGCCTGCAACCGCTGTGCGTGGCGCTGTACGCCGCGTGGCTGTCCCATGAACGTCCGTCGAAAGCCTTCTGGGCCTGCGCAGCGCTGGGCAGTGCGCTGGTGCTCGGCTATGCATTGATCAGCGGTGCCGGCAGCATTCAGGCCGGTGACTTGCTGATGCTCGGGGCTATCGCGGTGGGTGGTCTGGGCTATGCCGAAGGCGGCCGGTTGGCCAAGGAGATGGGCGGCTGGCAGGTAATCTGTTGGGCATTGGTACTGTCGACACCGCTGCTGATCGGTCCGGTGGTCTATCTGGCGCTGCAACACCAGGGCGAAATTTCGAGCAAGACCTGGTGGGCCTTCGGTTACGTCTCGCTGTTTTCGCAGTTCATCGGTTTCTTCGCCTGGTATGCCGGGCTGGCCATGGGCGGCATTGCCCGGGTCAGTCAGATCCAGTTGCTGCAGATCTTCTTCACCATCGCTTTTTCAGCGTTGTTTTTCGGCGAACATGTGGAGCCGATTACCTGGTTGTTTGCGGCCGGGGTGATTGTGACCGTGATGCTGGGTCGCAAGACGGCGATCAAACCCCATGTGGGAGCGAGCCTGCTCGCGAAAGGGCCGTGACAGTCAACATCGCAGTTGACTGTCAGTCCGCCTTCGTCGGAACGCCGCCCGGAGCCGACTCGCTCCCACAGGGTCAGAGGTAGCCGTCGGCCCGCAGCAAGGTTTCCAGGCAATGTTCAGTGATGTGATAGAAATCCTTCAGTTCCTGGATTTTCGCCAACAGCTGAGCCGGGGCAACCGGTTCGGCGCGTTTGACCGCCAGAATCATCTTGTTCTTGTTGGTGTGGTCCAGTGAGATGAACTCGAACACCTTGGTTTCATAGCCGCAAGCCTCGAGGAACAGCGCACGCAAGCTGTCGGTGACCATTTCCGCCTGCTGGCCCAGGTGCAAGCCGTATTGCAGCATGGGCTTGAGCAGCGCCGGGCTCTGGATTTGCAGGCGTATCTGCTTGTGGCAGCACGGCGAACACATGATGATCGACGCCCCGGAACGGATGCCGGTATGAATTGCGTAGTCGGTGGCGATGTCACAGGCGTGCAGCGCGATCATCACGTCCAGCTCGCTCGGCGCCACACTGCGCACGTCACCGCACTTGAACACCAGCCCGGGATGCTCAAGCTTGGCCGCCGCAGCGTTGCACAGGGTGACCATGTCTTCACGCAACTCGACACCCGTCACTTCGCCTTCGGCCTTCAAGGTATTGCGCAAGTAGTCGTGGATGGCGAAGGTCAGGTAGCCCTTGCCCGATCCGAAGTCCGCCACTCGCACCGGTTTGTCCAGGGCCAGCGGCGAGGACGTCAGCGCATGGCTGAAGACTTCGATGAACTTGTTGATCTGCTTCCACTTGCGCGACATCGCCGGAATCAGTTCATGCTGCTTGTTGGTCACGCCAAGGTCGGCGAGAAACGGTCGACTCAGGTCGAGAAAACGGTTTTTTTCGCGGTTGTGCTCGGCAGACGGTACTTCGCGCAATTGCTGGGGTTTGCTTTTGAACAGCGAACTCTTGCCCTTTTTGCTGTATTCAAGCTGGGCTTCGTCAGTCAGCGACAACAAGTGCGCATTTTTGAACGCTGCCGGTAAAAGATCGGCAATGGTCGCGACGCTTTCGGCCAGAGGCAGGTTCTTGGTGATGTCTCGGGTCTTGTAGCGATAGACGAAGGACAGGCAAGGCTGCGACTTGACCGTCACCGGTTTGATGATGATCCGCTGCAGGTCCGTTTCATCGCCAACATACTTGGCCAGCACCAGTTTGATGAAGGCATTTTCATCGAGGCTGGTTTGCAGCAGGTCGATGAATTGGGCGTGATGATCCGGCGCGAGGCGGGCGGGAGTAGCGGTGACAGACATGGAAAAACGGCCTCGGGCGGTGCGAGTCGGGGAATGCCCGGTATTTTAGGGCGGACGAGGCGTTTGGGCACGGAGTTATTTTGTGGCAGGTCCTGGTCAGGCAGCCCAAGACCTGAATAAACCCATTGGAATCTAGGGCTCCACCAGCCGAAGTTTACGATTGGTCGGCGAGTTGATGATGTATTTGACAATCAACCCTACCGGTACTGCCCAAGTCAGGCCGTTGGCCGGATCGGTGACCACAGCGACGGTTTCGGAACTCGCGGCGATATCCAGACGCCGACGATCATTGGTGGATTTGATTAATCCGTAGGCATGGCTGACCAACTTCTCTGCCAGGTGCATCGGCACATCGATACCTTGCAGATGTTTGACGGCACGACAGAACAGCACCTGGTCATCGCTCAATCCATCGCTTTCATGACGGGCCAGGAACGCCTGGGCGATGGCCAACAGTTCCTCGTTCACTTCTCCATTCTCATCAATGCCCTCCATGCCTACGACTCCAGTTGTGTTTCCGTCGACGTGGCACTTTTGGCAACAGGCCTGGCATCGCGACGCAAGTCGGGGCTGGCGCTCGGCAAACGTACGGAGGGATTGGGCATTCCACTGGGCGACAGTTCGTGGGTCATTTCGAACTCGGCCCGAACCGACCAGCCACAAGCCTCGGAAGTACATTGCAAATAGGCCACCCGCAGAAAAATATGACGGCCCTCGCTGGTGCGGATGCGCATCTTGCTCAGGCAGTGAGGACACACCATTTTGTAAGTGCTCATGCTTGTTTCCCGGCGGTCATCTGGTGGTAATCGACTTGATCAGACGCAATACTGTTTGGCGCGTTGATCGCTGCGGTCCGCCCTTGCGAAAAACGTCTGCCGGACAAAAGGAAATGCAACGGGCAGCCGCGTAATGGGTTAGAGCCAAGCTCGTAGGAAATCACCCTGATACCATTAGGAAGTTTCGACATCGTATTCTTCTGATTCGTAGTTGATGATTGATTACTTACAAAAAAATAAGTACTCATTGCGCATACGCTAAGCACTCAAAAAGCATATGTCAAAGGGAAGAGGCTCAAATTGCGTAGCAAAAAATCACAAGCTGTCCTGGCTCGCCTGAAGCAAATCACCGGCACTAAAACCGATGCATCATTGTCTTCCGCGCTGCAGATCAGCCCGCAAACCCTTAGCAGCTGGAAAGGTCGCGACAGCACGCCATACTCATTATGCGTAGACATAGCGCAAACACGAGGCATCTCTCTTGATTGGTTACTGCTCGGTGAAGGTCCGATTTTGCGGCAGGCACCCAGCAACCCCGTCGAGGGCTCTCAAGAAAGTACGGCCCGGGAAAACACAATTCTCGCGTTGTGGCGATTGCTGGACGAAGAGGATCGCTGTGCCATACAAAACGCGCTGGAGGAAAAGAGACGCCTGCGTGACATGGAACTCAAACTGTCTGAAATGGCCACCCTTCTCTCGTCACTCGAACGAAATTTGAAGTCATAGCCATCCAACGTTCATCACTGCCCATCACCCGCGCCCTCTGAAGTGACGGATGATTTCGCCAAGACCGGCACCATCGATCCATTGCATGACCTTGATACTGATGGGAATGACGATCAGCGCGCAGAAAAATGCCGTCACCCCCGCTGTCAGGAACGGGGTCATCTGCAGTGCGACCGGGGTAAATAGATAGCCGACGCCCGCCGACAGCAACCAGGAGCCGATTCGCTGCCAGGCTTTGAAGTTGATGCGGGTGGTGGTGACCAGCCAGGCACCCAGCGACGCACCGAACAGCGCCTCGCCATCAATCGCAGGCAGTGTCGCGACACCCAATCCCAACAGGAGCCCACTGATACTGTTGTAGACCGAATCAGTCAGATTCATGGGCACCTCTCTCACCAGTCTCATCAATCCTGATGACTCCCGATTCAATGGCTTTGAGCAACGCGGCGCTACGGGAACTGACGGCGAACTTGCGGCGGATATTGGAGAAATGAAAGTTGACCGTGGCTTCCGAGCAATTCTGAATCCGGGCAATCTCCCAGGATGTCTTGCCTTTGAAGCACCACATTAAGGTTTGCTTCTCTTTCGCGGTCAGCCGCGCTGGCGGGGCGTTCCCACCGCCATCGGGTGCAGCCCCCGCAATAGAGTCGAGCGATTGATGCGTTGACATAAGAACTCCCTCTACGTCAGAACGCCCGTGGCAGGGCGCTTGCTGTTGGAGGGATGTTGAAGTCAAGCCTGGCGCCGGACAACACGCGGCAGTTGTACCGTGGAGCGCTACAAACTCTCTGGAGCAACGTTGCGGGTCAGGGCTTAACCGAGCACCACCAAACGATTGGGCAGCTCGTTACGTACGTGCGTCACAGGAACGTGCACCTTGAGCAACTCGCCGCACGCCTCGATGCAACTGACAAAGCCCTGCAACGTCTGCCCTTGCCGCACTTGCTGCGTGAACGCGGCAACAATCGCGTCCCAGTTCTTGTTGTCCAGCCGACTGGAGATCCCCTCGTCCACCAGGATTTCCACATAACGCTCGGCCTCGGAGACGAAAATCAACATGCCGGTGCTGCCCACGGTGTGGTGCAGGTTTTGTTCCAGGAACTGCCGACGCGCCAGGTTCGAGGCGCGCCAGTGACGCACCGAACGCGGGATCAGGCGGGTGGTGATTTTCGGTACCCGGAACACCAGGCACAGGATGATGAAGGTGACCCATTGCACCAGCAACAAGCTGTGCATGGTCAACCAGCCTGTCAGGTAATGCACGATACCCGGCACCACCAGCGCCAGCAGGCTGGCCCAGAGCAGCGGGATGTACGCATAGTCGTCGGCGCGGGCCGCGAGTACGGTCACCAGCTCCGCATCGGTGTCACGCTCGACCCGGGCAATCGCCTCGGCGACTTTGCGTTGTTCGTGTTCCGTCAGTAATGCCATGTCTTGAAATGCCCGATCATTATTGTTTTATTCACCAGCCGCCCGACGAACCACCGCCCCCGAAACTGCCCCCGCCGCCACTGAAGCCTCCGCCTCCGCCGCCGCCAAAACCGCCACCGCCGAAACCGCCTGAGCCGCCAGAACCGCCGCGGCCGGCGGGAAGGATACCGAGCATCTGGCCTACAAAAAAAGTGAGGATGAACAACAACACCAAAAACACGAACAGCCCCGGATGCCGCGAAACGAAATCGTCTTGCGGGTCACCGCTGGATTCATACACCGTCGACGGTTCGTCCAGCGGGTTCCCGCCCAGCACCACCAGCATCGCCGCCACGCCGTCGCTGATGCCTTTGCT
Source organism: Pseudomonas sp. SDO5532_S415 (assembly GCF_054071155.1). Taxonomy (NCBI): domain Bacteria; kingdom Pseudomonadati; phylum Pseudomonadota; class Gammaproteobacteria; order Pseudomonadales; family Pseudomonadaceae; genus Pseudomonas; species Pseudomonas sp. SDO5532_S415. The sequence goes on from NZ_JBSVWS010000153.1 coordinate 9,127, forward strand.
GAAATTGCCGGCCTTGAACGCCGGGGTGATGACCTGATTAATGATCACCGAACTCTGCGCATCGGTCAGGCGCTCTTCCAGGCCATAGCCGACTTCGATGCGCAGTTTGCGCTCATCACGGGCGACGATCAGCAAGGCACCGTTGTTTTTGTCTTTCTGACCGATGCCCCAGTAGCGGCCCAGTTGATAACCGAAGTCGGCAATGTCGGTGCCCTGCAAGTCCGGCAAGGTCACCACTACCAGCTGTTCACCGGTGACTTTCTCATGGGCCTGAAGCTGTTGCGTCAGCTGGTCGCGCACCGATGGCTCGATCATCCGGGCGTTGTCCACCACCCGCCCGGTGAGCTCCGGAAACTTCAATTCGGCCTGGGCCGCCAGGGTAAACACCCACAGCAACAGCACCAGGCCCGCTTTCAACACGCGCATGGGCAACCTCAAAATTTGACTTCAGGCGGCTTCTCCGAACCCGGCGTAGCCTCGAAGGTCTCGCGAACCGGCAGGTTGCTGTACATCACGCTGTGCCACAGGCGACCAGGGAACGTGCGGATCTCGGTGTTGTACTTCTGCACCGCCAGGATGAAATCACGCCGCGCCACGCTGATGCGGTTTTCGGTGCCTTCAAGCTGAGATTGCAGGGCCAGGAAGTTTTGATTGGCCTTCAGATCCGGATAGCGCTCGGATACCACCATCAGTCGGCTCAAGGCGCCGCTGAGTTGGTCCTGGGCCTGCTGGTACTGCTTGAGTTTCTCCGGGTTGTCCAACGTGGAGGCGTCGACCTGGATCGAGGTGGCCTTGGCCCGGGCCTCGATGACGGCAGTCAGGGTCTCTTTTTCATGGGCGGCGTAGCCCTTGACGGTTTCCACCAGGTTGGGGATCAGGTCGGCGCGGCGCTGATACTGGTTCTGCACCTGGCCCCAGGCGGCCTTGGCCTGCTCATCGAGGGTCGGGATATTGTTGATGCCGCAGGCGGTCAGCAACGTGGCCAACACCAGTAATGTGGCGATTTGCAGGTTCGACCGAGTGGCGAGTCGTACATTCATCAGAGTGATGCTCCCTTCACATTTCATGGAAAAAACAACCAACGACCCTCTCGGCCGGCTCTTGGGGCATAATCGGCCGCGCTACTGGATCGCATCGGGGCAATGGGCTAAAAAATGCCCTGCGCAAAAAAACACATCCGGACTTCGGCTGTCGTTTTTCAATCAGCCCTCGAACAACAATAGACGCTCCCTAAATTTTGGCTGACCGGCGTATAGATCGCCGTTTGGGCCCTTGAGAAAACAATTCATGAAGAAGCTGTGTTTGCTGGGCCTGTTCGTCAGCCTGGCCAGTCATAACGTATTGGCCGCCACGACGCCCGCACCTCTGGAAAACAAGGACGCCTTCGTCAGCAACCTGATGAAGCAAATGACCCTCGATGAAAAAATCGGCCAGTTGCGCCTGATCAGCATCGGCCCGGAAATGCCCCGGGAGCTGATCCGCAAGGAAATCGCAGCCGGCAACATCGGCGGTACGTTCAACTCGATCACCCGTCCGGAAAACCGTCCGATGCAGGACGCGGCCATGCGCAGCCGGTTGAAGATCCCGATGTTCTTCGCTTACGACGTGATCCACGGCCACCGCACCATTTTCCCGATCCCGCTGGCCCTGGCGTCGAGCTGGGACATGGACGCCATTGGCCTGTCCGGGCGCATTGCCGCCAAGGAAGCCGCGGCGGACAGCCTCGACATCACCTTCGCGCCGATGGTCGACATTTCCCGCGACCCGCGTTGGGGCCGGACCTCCGAAGGCTTCGGTGAAGACACCTACCTGGTGTCGCGCATCGCCGGCGTGATGGTCAAGGCGTTCCAGGGTGTCGGCGCCAACGCCGCCGACAGCATCATGGCCAGCGTCAAGCACTTCGCCCTGTATGGCGCGGTCGAGGGTGGTCGCGACTACAACGTCGTCGACATGAGCCCGGTCAAGATGTACCAGGACTATTTGCCACCGTATCGCGCAGCGATTGACGCCGGTGCCGGCGGGGTGATGGTCGCGCTGAACTCGATCAACGGCGTACCGGCCACCGCCAACACCTGGCTGATGAACGACCTGTTGCGCAAGGAATGGGGCTTCAAGGGCCTGGCGGTCAGCGACCACGGGGCGATTTTCGAGCTGATCAAGCACGGCGTCGCCGCCGACGGTCGCGAAGCGGCGAAGCTGGCGATCAAGGCCGGCATCCACATGAGCATGAACGACACCTTGTACGGCAAGGAACTGCCGGGGCTGTTGAAGTCCGGCGAGATCCAGCAGAGCGACATCGACAACGCCGTGCGTGCGGTACTGGACGCCAAGTACGACATGGGCCTGTTCAAGGACCCGTACCTGCGCATCGGCAAGGCCGAGGATGATCCGGCCGACACCTATGCCGACAGTCGCCTGCACCGCGCCGAAGCCCGTGACGTGGCGCGTCGCAGCCTGGTGCTGCTGAAAAACCAGGGCGAAACCCTGCCGCTGAAGAAAACCGCGAAAATCGCCCTGGTCGGTCCGCTGGCCAAGGCGCCGATCGACATGATGGGCAGCTGGGCCGCCGCCGGTCGCCCTGCGCAATCGGTGACCCTGTTCGATGGCATGAGCAATGTCATCGGTGACAAATCGACGCTGATCTACGCCCGTGGCGCCAACATCACCAGCGACAAGAAAATCCTCGACTACCTGAACTTCCTCAACTTCGATGCGCCGGAAGTGGTCGATGACCCGCGTCCGGCCAACGTGTTGATCGACGAAGCGGTGAAAGCCGCCAAGGATGCCGACGTGGTGGTCGCCGCTGTGGGCGAATCCCGTGGCATGTCCCACGAATCGTCGAGCCGTACCGACCTGAACATCCCGGAAAACCAGCGCGCGCTGATCCGTGCCCTGAAAGCCACCGGCAAACCGCTGGTGCTGGTGCTGATGAACGGCCGTCCGCTGTCGATTCTCGAAGAGAACGAACAGGCTGACGCGATCCTGGAAACCTGGTTCAGCGGCACCGAGGGCGGCAACGCCATCGCCGACGTGCTGTTTGGCGACTACAACCCGTCGGGCAAACTGCCGATCACCTTCCCGCGTTCGGTGGGCCAGATTCCGACCTACTACAACCACCTGAGCATCGGCCGGCCATTCACCCCGGGCAAACCGGGCAACTACACCTCGCAGTATTTCGATGACACCACCGGTCCCCTGTACCCGTTCGGCTACGGCCTGAGCTACACCGACTTCAACCTGAGCAACATGGCCCTGTCATCGACCACGCTGAACAAGACCGGCAAGCTCGACGCCAGCGTCACCGTGAAGAACACCGGCAAGCGTGACGGCGAAACCGTGGTCCAGCTGTACATCCAGGACGTGACCGGCTCGATGATTCGTCCGCTCAAGGAACTGAAGAACTTCCAGAAAGTGATGCTCAAGGCCGGCGAACAGAAAGTCGTGCACTTCACCATCACCGAGGATGACCTGAAGTTCTACAACACCCAGCTCAAGTACGCCGCGGAGCCGGGCAAGTTCAACGTGCAGATCGGCCTGGATTCCAAGGACGTGACGCAGCAGAGCTTTGAATTGCTTTAACTCCTGACACACCGAAGTAACCCTGTGGGAGCGAGCCTGCTCGCGATGAGGCCATAACATTCAACATTTCTGTGGACTGTTACCCCGCCACCCGGAGCAGGCTCGCTCCCACAGTGGTTTGTGGTGTGGCGACTATCCCCGCCGATCCAGCAGATTCACCACCACCCGATCCACCCATCCCCACACCCGCTGCTTGACCCGTCGCCACAGCGGTCGGCGTTGCCATGCCTCCAGGCTGACTTCCTGGCTCAGGGCAAAGTCCCTTTCGAAACTCGCCGCCACCGCCCGGGTCAGTCCAGGGTCCAGGGCTTCAAGATTGGCTTCGAGGTTGAAGCGCAGATTCCAGTGATCGAAATTGCACGAACCGATGCTCACCCAATCATCGATCAGGACCATTTTCAGATGCAGGAAACACGGCTGGTACTCGAAAATCTGCACGCCGGACTTGAGCAGTCGCGGGTAGTAACGATGCCCGGCGTAGCGTACTGACGGGTGATCGGTGCGCGGTCCGGTCAGCAGCAGGCGTACGTCGACGCCACGGGAGGCCGCGCGGCGCAGGGAGCGACGGACTTTCCAGGTCGGCAGAAAGTACGGCGTGGCCAGCCAGATCCGCCGCTGGCCGCTGTTCAGCGCACGAATCAGCGATTGCAGGATGTCGCGGTGCTGGCGGGCGTCGGCATAGGCAACCCGGCCCATGCCCTCGCCCATGGACGGCACGCGGGGCAGACGTGGCAGGCCGAAATGCGCGGCAGGTTTCCAGGCGCGACGATGACGGTTGGCGATCCATTGGCGGTCGAACAGCAGCTGCCAGTCGATCACCAGCGGGCCAGTGATTTCCACCATCACTTCATGCCATTCGCTGACGTCTTCCCCCGGCGTCCAGAACTCATCGGTGACGCCGGTGCCACCGACCACGGCCATCGTTTGATCCACCAACAACAGCTTGCGGTGATCACGGTAGAAGTTGCCGAGCCAACGCCGCCAGCTCAGGCGATTGTAGAAACGCAGCTCGACCCCGGCAGCCATCAGGCGCTGGCGCAAGGTCAGGGTGAAGGCGAGGCTGCCGTAATCGTCGAACAGGCAACGCACCCGCACGCCGCGCTCGGCCGCCTGGACCAATGCCTGCACCATGGCCTCGGCGCAAGCGCCCGCCTCCACCAGGTACAGCTCCAGTTCGACCTGTTCTTCGGCCCGGGCAATCGCCACCAGCATGCGCGGGAAAAACTGCGGGCCGTCGATCAGCAGTTCGAAGTGATTGCCTTCACGCCAGGGAAAGATTGCGCCGGCCATGTCAGCGCGCCGTGAAGATCAGGACAGCGCCCACCGGCACCGACAGGCTGATGGCCGACAACCCGGAGACCTTGCGCAGGGTTTCCAGGCCGGGTGCCAGGTCGAAGTCTTCGGCATTGATCACCAACGGTTCCAGGGTCACCACCTGGAAACGCCGGTCATCGAGGCGCGTGGCCAGCAGTTCGGCGTTGTAGGTGTGTTGTTTGCCGTGCAAATCGACGGTCAGCGGCAGGCGCAGTTCCAGTTGTGCACCGGGGGCAAGGTCGTTGATCGGGCGCAAGTCGATTTGCGTGGTGATCAACGCTTCGGGAAAGGTCTGAATCTCGAACAAGTCCTTGCGCATGCGTTCGTCGCGCAATGGAATGCCGCTGTTGATCGAGTCGAGCTCGACTTCCACCTGCGCCAGGCCCTTGGGATCGACCTTGCCGTGCAGCACCAGAAAGCGCTGCACTTCGGAAACATTGGTGTTTTTGGTGCTGACGAACGACAGCCGCGAGGATTCGCCGTCCAGATACCAATTGGCCCGGGCAGACAGCGAAGCGCCGGCCAGCAGCAGGATGGCGAGGGTTTGGGTGACAGACCGCATGAACATAGAGACTCGTGGGGGGCAGATAAACCTGCACGAACCTTAACCGCCCCTGAGCAAGTTGCAAACCTGTAGGAGCGAGCTTGCTCGCGATGGTCGTTAACGATAACGCGGGGTTTCAGGGTAACCGCGGTACCCTAAGAC
>NZ_JBSVWS010000154.1:0-14177 GCF_054071155.1 Pseudomonas sp. SDO5532_S415
CTACATAAATGTCGACTGACACACCTTCGCGAGCAGGCTCGCTCCCACAAGGTGAAGTAACTAAAACAAGTGTATTCAGGTGATGCAATGATGAAGGTGAAGATCGAAAGGATCGTCGACGAAGCGCTGGATATCCGTTCCTTTCGCCTCGTGCGCAGTGACGGCCAGCCGCTCGACACCTATGAGCCGGGTGCCCACGTCGACCTTACCGGCCCGACCGGTGTAACCCGCCAATACTCCCTGTGCAGCCCGCCCCAGGATCGTCGCGCCTACCTGGTGGCGGTGAAGAAAGAACCGCAGTCGCGCGGTGGCTCGCTGGCGTTGCATGAGCAGGTGGAAGAGGGCATGGAGCTGGAAATGGGCGCGCCACGCAACCTGTTCCGCCTGGACCCGGCTGCCCGCGAACACGTGCTGTTCGCCGCCGGCATCGGTGTGACGCCGCTGCTGAGCATGGCCTATCGACTGGCGGAAAGCGGCCAGCCGTATCGCCTGCATTACTTCGCCCGCTCGGCAGAGTACGCGGCGTTCACCGAACTGCTGGCGGCAAATTTTGCCGATCACGTCGAGTTTCACTACGGCGTCGAACCGGGCGATCTGGACGCTGCATTAAGCGCGTGCCTGGAACGTGCCGGCAGCGATGCCCATGTCTACACCTGCGGCCCCGCGCCGTTCATGAATAAAGTGGTGGAAGTGGCCGCGCGCAGCCGTTCGGACGATGCCATCCACCTGGAACACTTCGCCGCCGATCCTGCAGCCAACAGCGGCCCGAGCGGTGGTTTCGAAGTGGAACTGGCCAGCTCCGGCGTGGTGCTGCATGTACCGGCTGACAGCAGTCTGGTGGATGTGTTGCAGGCCCACGGTTGCGACATCGACACCGAGTGCCGCGAAGGCATCTGCGGCACTTGTATTGTCGAGGTGCTGGACGGCGTGCCGGAGCACCGTGACAACTGCCTTTCCAACAAGGAAAAGGCGTCCAACAAGCAGATTTGCGCCTGCGTTTCACGGGCGCTTTCCGCTCGTCTGGTACTGGACATTTAAGCGCTTTCAAGGCTGGAAAGCCGACGCCGGAGCCTGTTGAATGAGCGCCCGGCGGCCATCGAGGGAGGCGATGGCTGGAGTACGAAACATTTTTAGCGAGCCGCTCGACGAAGCGGCCGAAAAATAACAACAAAAACGTGAGGCTTTGCGGACATGATTACAGCATCGGCGGTGCGCAATGAGGCGTTCGAAAGTTGGCTGAGCCAGGTTAACCAGGCCTGCGGGCGTTTCGACGCCCGCGCGCTGGACACCGATTTCTATGGCGAGCTGGCGGAATTTCGCAGCGGCGCGATCAAGCTCAGCGTGGTCGACATGGCGCACGTGCACCTGTACCGCAGCAGCAAGGATGTCAGCACCAGCAGCGACGGGCACTACTACGCGGTGTTCCAGATGCGCGGCAGTTCGTACCTCGAGCAGGGCGACAACCGTGCGCAACTGGGGTGTGGCGACATCGCCCTGATCGACGCCAGCCGCCCGAGCGACATGACCTACAACGACGATTCCCGACAGTTGTCGCTGATCCTGCCGCGCCAGGTGGTCGAGCGCGGCTCGCACTTCACGGCGGTCAATTGCGCCACGCGCATCGCGGCCAATAATCCTCTGGCGGCCATGGCCAGCCGCCTGGTACTGGAAACTCGCCAGCAGGAAGGGCTGGACATGCAGGAAAGCGAGGCCGTGCTCGACGCCCTGGTCAGCCTGCTGCTACCGGGCGTCAGCGCCCGCGACAGCAATGGCGATATTCATGAGCGGCAGTTCCGCAAGATCATCGCCTTCATTGACGAACACATCAGCGACGAAGCGCTCTGCCCCGAACTGATTGCCCGGGAGGTGGGGGTGTCGGTGCGCGGGTTGTACCGGATGTTCTCCAAGCGCGGGCTGGTAGTGGCGCAATACATCAAGCACCGACGCCTGGACTTCTGCGCGGAAAACCTGCGCCGCAGCGATGTCGAGCAGAAGCTGTCGGCACTGTGCTACGCCTGGGGCTTTTCCGATTCCAGCTACTTTTCCTCGGCGTTCAAATCGCGTTTTGGTGTGTCGCCGGGTGCCTATCGCAAGCGCTATAGCCAGAATTGAGGTTGTATCTGCCGGCCCCTTCGCGAGCAGGCTCGCTCCCACAGGTGATCACTGTCGGACACATAATATGTGTTCACCGCAGATCCACTGTGGGAGCGAGCCTGCTCGCGAAAGCGGTCTGACGGCCGCATCCGGTCTCAGGGTCATCAATGCCGCGCCGGCTCCTCCGCCGGCAAGTGCAGCACCTCGCGCACCAGCATCGCGATGCTGGTCACGCCCATCTTTTCCTTGATCTTGGTGCGGTGAACATCAACGGTTTTCACGCTGATGTTCAGCTCCCGGGCAATCACCTTGCTGGCCTTGCCATCGATCACTAGCATCAGCACCTCGCGCTCGCGGCTGGTCAACAGTGCCAGTTTGCCTTGCAGGTTCTGGCGCTGCTCCTGGTCGGCCTGGGCGTGTACGGCGGTCTTCAGCGCGGCCTGGATGCGGTCGATCATCTGCTGCGGGTTGTAGGGCTTCTCGACGAAGTCCAGCGCGCCGTTCTTCATCGCCGTCACCGACATCGGAATATCGCCATGGGCCGAGACGAAAATGGTTGGCAAGGTGCTGCCGCGCTGGTTGAGGATTTCCTGCAACTGGAAACCGCTGGTTTCCGGCATGCGCACGTCCAGCACCAGGCAGGCCGGTTGCTTGGGGTCGTACTGGCTGAGGAATTCTTCGGCGCCGGCAAAGCACTGCGCCTGCACGCTGACCGACTCCAGCAACCAGGCCAGCGAGGTGCGCAGGTCCTTGTCGTCGTCAACGATGTAAACAATCGGTTTGCGGGTTTGCATCAGGGGCTGCCACGAAATTTTCTATTTATTGTTATCGCTCGCGTGCACGCGCGGCGGACATTGGCTCATCTTTTTGGAGCCAAGTAGCAGGATACCCACTGTGGCCGGCCCATGCGATAAAGAAACCACCTAGTCGACTAGCGGAAAGCCTACCTCTACGTGGGGATCGTCAGAATGGTTGGGCGCAGCGCCCGGCCTTAGTCTTGTTCCATCACCTACGGGCCGCCTCAAAGCGGTCCTCCTGAAGGAAGGGGCATCGACATGGCCGACCTGAGCCAGCAGCAAATCGACTTTCGCAACGCCATGGCGCAGCTGCCTGCGGCGGTGAACATCATCACCACCAACGGCCCTGGCGGTCGTTGCGGCATCACCGCCAGCGCCGTGTGCTCGGTGACCGATTCGCCGCCCACCGTGCTGGTCTGCGTCAACCGCAACAGCGCCACCCACGACGTGTTCCGCACCAACGGCCGGCTGTGCGTCAACGTGCTGTGTGGCGAGCAGGAAGAACTGGCCCGCCACTTCGCCGGCATGACCAAGGTGCCGATGGCCGAGCGCTTCGCCTGGGACCTGTGGGACGACGGCGCCGCCGACGTGCCGGTGTTGCGTGACGCTCTGGTGCAGTTGGAGGGACGGATCAGCGAGTGCAAGGAAGTGGGGTCGCATTCGGTGATGTTCGTGGAACTGGAAAAGGTCGGCGTGCGGGAGCAGGGCGATAGCCTGGTGTACTTCAACCGGTTGTTTCATCGGCTTGAACATGCTGGGGCGCATTGCTGATTGTGGCGAGGGAGCTTGCTCCCGCTCGGCTGCGCAGCAGTCGTAAGACCGGAGTATGCGGTATGACTGATAGACCGCATACACTGGATTTGGGGCCGCTGCGCAGCCCAGCGGGAGCAAGCTCCCTCGCCACAAATGTTCAGCAGTTATTGCTGGAGATACTCCCGAGCCAACCTGCAAGCCCGCTCAATCAGCATCGGCGCCATTTTGATCGCAGTCTGCGTACCCTGGCGGGTATGAATCCAGCCCAGATACGTGGTGCCGCGCAGCATCAGAAACAGCGCCAGTGTCTGGCGGTCCGCTTCGGTCAGCGGCTTCACCGCGTGATACCCCTCTAGCAGCGCCGCCTTGATCTGCTCATAGCGCGGGTCATCCAGGCAGAAGTACAGCGCCGTGGCCAGCTCGAACATGTGCCAGCCGAAACCGGCGTCGTCGAAGTCGATCAGGCGCAGGCGCGGGCCTTCGATCAGCAGGTTTTCAGGCACCAGGTCGGCGTGGATCATGCCGAAGTTGCCCAGGTGCCGGCCGTATTGGCGCAAGTCCCGACGCGCCGTGCGCCGGGCCTGTTGCAGCAGGTCCCGTTGCTCGTCGCTGAGCTGCTCCAGCTCCCAGAAGCGCCCCCAGAACGGGTTGGCGCCGATCAAACCCTCTTCATCCCAGGCATGCCGGACGAATTCGTCCGGCTGCTGCCAATGAGCCGAATGCACATGAATGCGCGCGGCAAGCGCGCCGGCTTCGGCAAACAGAAAGTCGATCTCGGTATCGGCCTGCACCCCGGCCTCGGAGGTGCCGGCGGTCGCCCCCGGCAGCCAGGCGAGCATGTCGACATGACGTTGACCGATATCGGCATGGCTCACCTCGATCAAATGGCGTTGATCCTGAGCGCGAATGATCTGCGGCACAGTAATGCCGGCGCTTTCCAGGGCTTCCATCCATTGCAGCTCGGAACGCAGCGCCGCTTCGCAGTGATAGCCATTGCGATGAATGCGCAGGGCTACGCGCTGGCCGTCGTGGCGCCGGGCCGAGAACACCGCGTTTTCGCGGTATTTCACCAGTTCGATATCGGCAAAATCACCGTCCCAGTTTTGCAGGGCGTGGCGTGCCAGATCGTGCAATCTGGCGACTTGCTGGTCGTGGTTCAAGGTATGAAATTCAGTCATCGCAGATCCTCAAATTGCACTCAGCGCATGGTCCAGGGTGTCGACGAACAGGTCGGCGTGTTCGCGGCTGAACACCAGCGGCGGGCGCAGCTTGAGAATGTTGTCGCCGGCGCCGATCTTGCTGATCAGCACACCGTTCTCGCGCATGTCGTTGACCACCTTGCGTGCTTCCAGCCCGGCGGGTTCCTTGCTGGCACGGTCGCGCACCAGTTCCATGGCGAAGAACAGGCCCTTGCCGCGCACATCGCCGATGATCGAATGTTTGTCGGCCAGTGCTTGCAGACGCCGCTGCACATAAGCGCCGACGTTTTGCGCGTTCTGCAGCAACTGCTTCTGTTCAATTTCGTCCAGCACCGCCATACCCACGGCAGCGGCCACCGGTGAGCCACCGAAGGTGTTGAAGTACATGGCGTTGCGGCCGAACGATTCCACCAGCGCCTTGTGGGTGATCAGCCCCGCCAGCGGGTAACCGTTGCCCATGGGCTTGCCGAGGGTGGCGATGTCCGGCGTCACGCCGTGGGCCTGATGCCCCCACAGGTGATCGCCGGTACGGCCGAAGCCGGACTGCACCTCGTCGGCGATGAACAAGCCGCCCGCCGCGCGGATCAACTCCGCAGCTTTGGCGACGAAACTGGCCGGCACCCGAGGCAAACCTTCGTTGGCGAACAGGGTGTCGATCAACAATGCCGCCGGGCGAATCCCCTGGGCCTGCATTGAGGCAATCGCCGCGGCGATATTGGCGGCGTACTCATCCGCCAGTTGCGCTTCGCGGGTACCAGCGGGTGCGCGGTACAAGCATGGAATCGGCACGGCGCGGGCATGGGCGGCGAAGGGTTCCGGCGAGGGCAGGGCAGTGGTCACCTCAGCCAGCGAAGCCGAGTTACCGTGGTAGTTGTAATCGCTGACGATAATCCCGGTGCCGCCGCTGGCGAAACGCGCCAGGCGCAGCGCCAGTTCGTTAGCCTCGCTGCCGGTACAGGTGAACATCGCGGTGTCCAGGGGCTGGGCAAAGGTGGCCGTCAGGCGCTCGGCATAGCGCACCACTTGCTCATCGAGGTAGCGGGTGTGGATGTTCAGGGTGGTCGCCTGGCGGTGCATCGCCTCGACCACCTGCGGGTTGCAGTGGCCGACGCAAGGGACGTTGTTGTAAACGTCCAGATAGCGCCGACCGTCGACGTCGAACAGCCAGACGCCTTCACCGCGCACCAGGTGCAGGGGCTTGTCGTAGAACAGCGGCGAGGCGCTGCCGAGTACGCGATGGCGGCGTTGCAGAAGGGTGTCAGGCATGGTCAGGAACCTCGATTGGGTTGGTGCGGCGAGTGCGCAGCACGAAGTTGAATATGCACAGGGCGAAGGCCACCCCGAGGGCGATCAGCATCGTCAGGTCGAGCTGGAAGCAGGCGGCGATCACCACCAGCGTCAGGGCCAGGCCCAGCCAGGCAATCAGCTTGCCGCCGATCAGCCGGAAAGGACGTGGCAGGTCCGGCTGGCTGCGTTTGATGCGCAGGTAAGCGCCGAAGATGAACAGGTAGCCAACGTTGAGCAGCAGCACGACCGCGAGCATCACCGTGGCCGGGTCGACCGCGGACAATGGCAGGCCGATGGCGCCGATCAGCAGCAGCGCCGGGTACGGTGTGCCGCGCTTGCCGGTCTTGCCCAGCCATTGCGGGAACAGGCCATCGCGGGCCATGGCGAACAGTTGCCGGGAGGCGGCGTAAACCAGGGAAAAGAAGGTGGCGATCAGGCCGAACACTCCGCCGCAACCAATCACCTTGGCCAGCCACGAGCCTTCACCGAAGGCACTGTTGCTGGACATCGCCGCGTACAACGGATCACCCGCCGAGCCCACCAGTTCAACGCCGCCGGCACCCGGTGCGCACACCAGCACTACCAGCGCGGTGACCAGCAACGTGCCGATGGCCGCGAGTATGCCGCGGGGCATCGTGCGGCCGGGGTTGTCAGCTTCTTCTGCCGCCGAGCCGGTTTGCTCGACGGTGATGAACAGCCAGATGGCGAACGGCACGCAAGCGAAGATGCCGGCGAGGCTGACGGGGGTGGCGACGTTAGCCGGCAGGGCCAGCAAGTTGCTCAGTTCGACATGAGGCGCCATGGCCACGCCGAAGGTCAGCAGGGCGACGACGGCGATCACTCCGGCAATGAACGTCAGGCCCATGGCCTCACCGACACCGCGCAGGTGAATGCCGACAATCACCACGAACAGGGCGATCTTCACCGGCCAGCCGCCGAGACCGAAAATCGATTCGGTGTAGGCGCAGATGAAGGTCGCCGCCGCACCGGTACCGATGGTCAGCGCCAGCGCACAAGCCACGCCGACGAGGTATCCCACGAACGGTCCGAAAGCACTTTGCGCATAGACGAACACGCCACCAGCGCTGGGCAGTGCCGTGGACAATTCCGCCACACACAGGGCAAGGCCGCCGCACAGCAGCACCATCAACAGCGTGGCGATCAACATGTTCAGCCAGCCACCAGCCGCCAACCCAAAGTTCCAGCCGGAAAACTGCCCGGCCACCACCAACGCAATTCCAAGGCCGGCAATCTTTGGCCAGCCCAACGCACTTTTCTTGAGCACAGAAGTCTCCCGCAGCCCTGAGGCCGATTTATTGTTTTTGTGAGAAATGGAGGGGGTGGAGCGTTGCTTTGCGCTTCGATACTACGCGCGGGGTGCGGTGCGGCATGTTTGCGTGCATGCCAGGTGGTTGGTTGTGGGTGCCAGATTGGGCTATGGAGGAGAGCAGGCCCACCGCGTTATCGTTCTTCGCGAGCAGGCTCGCTCCCACAATGGATCTTCAGTGGATGCAGAGTTTGTGTACGACGATGACCAACTGTGGGAGCGAGCCTGGTCGCGAAGGCGGCGTGTCAGGCGCCGAGGATGTTGAGTGTGCCGGCTCCTTCGCGAGCAGGCTCGCTCCCACAGGGGATCTCCAGTGAACACGGAATGGGTGTACGACACAGATCCATTGTGGGAGCGAGCCTGCTCGCGAAGGCGGTGTACCAGGCACTGCCATGGTCAGATCCGAAAACTCCCCACCAACTGATTCAACCGCGCCGCCTGTTGTTCCAGCTCGGTACAGGCGCGCAAGGTCGATTGCAGGTTTTCCACGCCTTGCTGGTTGAGGGTGTTGATTTGCGTGATGTCGACGTTCAGCGCCTCGACCACGGCGGTCTGTTCCTCGGTGGCGGCGGCGACGGACTGGTTGACGTTGTCGATCTCGCCGATGCGCTGGGTCACGCTGCCCAGGCGGGTGCCGGCGAGGTTGGCGATGTTGACGCTTTCCTCGCTGTGTTGCTGGCTCTCGGTCATGGTGGTGACCGAGTCCCGGGCGCCCACTTGCAGTTCCTCGATCATCTGCTGGATCTCCAGCGCCGAGGTCTGGGTGCGTCCGGCCAGGCTGCGCACTTCATCGGCCACCACGGCAAAACCGCGTCCGGCTTCACCGGCGCGGGCCGCTTCGATGGCGGCGTTGAGCGCCAGCAGGTTGGTCTGCTGGGAGATACCCTTGATCACTTCGAGGATCTGTCCGATGTTCACGGTCTTGTCGTTGAGCACTTCGATGTTGGCGCACGATGCCCTGATTTTCCCGGACAGCTCGTTCATCACCTCGATCGTGCGCTGCACCACCTGACGCCCGTCTTCCGCCTGTTGCCGGGCATTGGATGCCTGGTGCGAGGCATCGCTGGCGTTATGGGCAATCTCCTGGGCGGCGGCGCCCAATTGATTGATTGCTGCCGCCACGCTGTTGGTGCGGGTCGATTGATCGTCGAAGTTGCTCAGCGATGAATTGGACGCTTCCAGCACGCGACGAGCCCCTTCGTTGACGCCGAGCGCCGCCGACGACACTTCGCGAATCGACTGATGGATACGCTCGACAAACCGGTTGAACGCCGTCGCCAGCTGACCGATCTCATCCCGCGATTGCACCTGCAGACGCCGGGTCAGGTCGCCTTCGCCGAGGGAAATATCCTCCATGACCCGCGTCAGCACTTGCAGCGGTCGGGTGATGCGCTGCGCGGTGTACCAGATCAACAGCAGGCCGAGCAGGGCCGAGCCGCCGCCGAGCAGCAGTTCCAGTGCGGTGCTTTGCACGCCTTGGGCGTCGAGTTGCTTTTGCAGGGAGGTGACCGGTGCCAGCAGAACATCCTGCGGAACGCCCACCAGCACGCCCCAAGGGGCTGCACCGGCAATCGGTGCCAGCGGTTCGAGGACCTTGATCTGCTGCGGGTCGACAAAGACTTTTGGCTGGCCCTGGCGCAAGACGTCCATCACCTCGGCATTGTCCATCGGTTGACCCAGGCGACTGACGTCCTGGCTGTTGGCGGAGATGACGCCGCGAGGGCTGACGATGCTGATCTGGCCATGGCCATCGAACAGTTGCAGGGCGCTGGCTTCGCTGTTCTTTTGCAGCGCGGCGAGGTTGATGTCGAGGCCGACCACGGCAATGACCTTGCCGTTTTCCAGCAGCGGGAAGGCCACGCTGGTAACCAGTTTGCGACTGCCGGACGCCTCGTCGAAGTAGGGCTCCAGCACGCAGGCCTGACGGGTGTCGCGGGCGCAGGTGTAGAAGGCGTTGTAGGGCGCGCCGCTCGGCCCCGGCTCGGTCTTGGCGAGCAGGCCTTCGTCACCGATCACCGCTTGCAGCTCGCCGGGCTTGCTCTGCACCCAGTACAGCGAGAAACGCCCGGTTTCGTTGCTGCCCAGATCCGCCTTGTCGACGAAACCGGCGTCGGCACCGTCCAGGGCGTCGGGTTCAAAAATGACGTAAAGCCCGAGCAGGTCGGGCTTGTCGATGAGGGCCTGGTGAAGCTGGGTACTCAGCGCCTGGCGCAGTTGTGGGCGGGTCAGCGTCCCCTGGTGCTGGAGTTGCCGCAGATAGAGTAAGTATCGCGACAGCCCCTGGCCGAATTCATGGGTCTGCATGAAGGTGCGCTGCACCTGCATGGCCTGCACTTTGCCCAGGGCCTGCATGTGTTCCTTGGCCGCATCGGCGAGCATTTCGCTGCTGGCCTCGGCGACTTGCCGGCTGCTTTTGTGGGTCTGGTAAAGCGACAGGCTCATCAGCAAACCCACCACCAACAACAGGCAGAGGCCGGCGAGCAGGGCGATCTTGCTCTGGATCGTCAGGAATTTTTTCTGCATTGGAAAGGCCTTTTTCCTTGAAGTGAACCCGATCCCTGTAGGAGCGAGCATGCTCGCGATGGACGTCAACGATAACGCGGGCTGCCTGGATGCCCGCGTTGCCTGGGCGTTCATCGCGAGCGAGCTCGCTCCTACAGGGGGCGCGTGGTGGCTTAGAACGTCGTGGCGAAAATCACCTGGCTGTAGAGGTTCTTGTCGTTGTTGCCCAGCTGCGTGCCGCCTTGGTCAGCGCTCTTGTCCGGCTGGAACAGGCCGATCAGCGGCATGATGCTCAGGTGGTCGTTGACGTGCCATTCGGCATACAGGTCCGTTTCGCGGCCATCGGTATTGCCCAGGTTGCGGTCGATGGTGTCGAAGTTGAAATGCATCACGCCCACGCTCAGGTTCTCCAGCGGCGAGACACTGAACTTCACTTGCTGGATGCGCGAGTTGCTGTTGAACGGCCCGGCATAGTTGCCCGCCACTTCACCCTGGAACCAGGTACCGAAACCGCGGCTGAAACCGTAGAACAGCGTGTCGTAGTTTTCCGAGAAACGGCTGTAGCGGTAGCTGACATAGGGCGCCCAGGTCACGTCGGAGAAGGTCCAGCCGGCTTCCAGGTACCAGCCGTCTTCGTCGGAGGAGTGGGGTTTGTCCTGCTTGGCGTATTCACCGGACAGGAACAGGTCTTTGACCCCGGCATTGCCGGTGGCGCGCAGGCTGTAGGTCTTCATGCCGTCGCGTTCAAGTTGAATCGGCGAGGCGTACTGCTCGTCGATGTCGGTGGTGTCGATGTAGGTCAGGCCGACAGTGCCGGCTTCAGACACGTGCTCCAGGGTGCCGACGTACATTTCGGTCTTGGCCTGGGAGCGGTTGTTGGATTTGAGCCACATCAGGTCGCTGCGCCAGCCTTCCTTGCCGCCGATACGCAACACGGCGGTCTCGTCGAACGCCTTGCGTGCCGCCAGCCAGTAGGCGCCGCCACGGTTGAACTCACCGTCGGCAATGCCTTTGCCCAGGTTCAGCGCGTCGCCATTAATCAGGAAACCGTCGCCGATCAAGATGTTCTGGCGGCCAAAGGACAGGTCGATCCCGTCGCTGCCCAGCACCGGGAACAGATCGGCCGAACGCCAGCCGAGGTAGGCATCTTCGAACTTGGTGGTGCGTTCCGAACCGTCGCTGAAACCGGCGGCATCGCCGTCGCCCCAGGTGCCGGAGCTGAGCATGTTCGCTGCACCGTAAGCGGTGCCAACACCGCCCAGGCCCTGGTCGAACGCCAGGCCGTACTTGATATAACCCTCGCGCCACGAGGACGAACCTTCGTCGAGACGACCCGACAGGGCGTAGTTTTCCTGGCTGTGGAAAATGCCGAAAACCGCTTCCAGGGTGGCGTTCAGGTGACTGTCGTCATCGGCGTAGAGTTCATAAGCTCCGGCCTGCCCGGCACTGATCATCAGCGCGAGCGTGGAAAGTCGAAGCAAGGGAGACTTGAGCATGGCATGACATCCGTTCTTGTTCTTAGGCGCAGGGTTGCGGTCTTTTTAGATACTAAGGGCCGCGTTTTTTTTGGCCTTTTGCCTGTTTGCCAATTAGTTGGTTGTGCATGCCAGATTGCATGGCAGGGTGATGGCACGGAGGTTTTTTGCTGCGCCTTTGCTCGGCAAATCGCGTTCTGTGCAGGAGCGTCGGTGAACACGCCCCCTTGTGTACACCCACTACAAATGTGGGAGCGAGCCTGCTCGCGAAAGCAGTCTGTCAGTCAACATATCTGTTGAATGTACCGCCGCCTTCGCAAACAGGCTCGCTCCCACAAAGTTCTGCGAACGTGCAGTTAAGCGTTTTGGCAGCCCCGCCAACACAACTGGCACGCAGGGCAAAACCTGTGCGTCGCCGACCACCGACAATCCTTTTCAACCTGCCGGGGCTCCGTTGCCCTGGCGCTTTCTGTGTTGGCGTTCGTCTGCGTGACGAGCGCGTGGATTTTCAAGGTCGTTTCTTATGTTTACCGCCCTGCGTTTTTCCCTCTTTGGTTTGTTGACCTTCACCCTGGCTCAAGCCGCGGTCGCTGCCGATTGCGCGCCGGTGCAGAAGCGTGGCGCCGAGGTGTTCGCCAATGAATGCGGGGTCTGCCATTCGGTGAGCAAAGGCATGGCCGGGATGATGGGACCGAATCTGGCGGGTGTGGTGGGGCGCAAGTCCGGTTCGCTGGAGGGCTTCAACTACTCCCAGGCGATGCGCAGCAAAAACATCGACTGGCAAGCCGAGAACATAGAGCAACTCATCACCCAACCCCAGGCCTATATGCCGGGTACTTACATGCCCTACATGGGCCTGGCCTCCGCCGACGATCGTCAGGCGGTGGTGTGCTACCTCAAAGAACAACACTAAGCGGCCGGTTACCTGGCTATCGAACCCCGCAGGAGCTGGCTTGCCTTGAATCTTGCACCGCCTTTAAGGGCGCTTTCGCGAGCAGGCTCGCTCCCACATTTGAATGAAGGTGATTTATGAGCAACGTTGAAATCCTGCCACAGGTGGCTGCATTCCTCGACCGCCGTCATGGCTGCTTTATCGATGGCCAGTGGGTGTTTGCCGAAGGCGAGACCATTGCCGTGGTCAACCCGGCCACCGGGCAAACCCTGTGCGAAACCCTGGATGCGCCGCTGGAGATCGTCGAGCGCGCCGTGCAGTCGTCGCACAAGGCCTTCAAGTCCGGCGTGTGGTCGGCGCTGCGTCCGGCCGACCGTGAACGCATCCTGCTCAACTTCACCCGTCTGGTGGAGGAGCACGCCGAAGAGCTGGCGCAATTGGAAACCCTGAGCCAGGGCAAGTCGATCAACATGGCTCGCGCACTGGATTTGAACGCCACCGTGGAGTTCATGCGCTACATGTCCGGCTGGGCGACCAAGATCGAAGGCCAGACCTTCGATGTGTCGATCCCGCTGCCGCCGGGTGCCAAGTTCACCGCGTTCACCAAGCGTGAGCCGGTCGGCGTTGTGGTCGGCATCGTGCCGTGGAACTTCCCGCTGCTGATCGCCGCCTGGAAGCTGATGCCGGCGCTGGCCACCGGTTGCACGGTGATCATCAAGCCGGCGATGGAAACCCCGCTGACCGCCATGCGCCTGGCAGAACTGGCACTGGAAGCGGGCATTCCGGCGGGCGTGTTCAACGTGGTCACCGGTGGCGGTGCTTCGGTCGGTGGCGTGCTGACTTCGCATCCGCTGGTGAGCAAAGTGTCCTTCACCGGTTCCACTGCCGTGGGCAAAAGCGTCGGCGTGGCGTGCATGGAAAACATGACGCGCTTCTCCCTGGAACTGGGCGGTAAGAACCCGATGATCGTGCTTGCCGATGCCGACATCGAAAAGGCTGTGCAAGGCGCAATTCTCGGCGGCCTGCTGAACAACGGTCAGGTGTGTGCCGCGGCGTCGCGCTTCTATGTGCATCGCTCGATCCACGATCAGTTCGTCGAAGCCCTGGCGGCAGCGGTATCAGCCATGCCGATTGGCGCCGGCATGAACTGCGACGCGGCGATCAACCCGCTGGTGTCGCGCAAGCAGCAACAAAGTGTGCTCAAGCACATCGAACTGGCTCGTCGTGAAGGCGCGCGGGTGGTGGCCGGTGGCGAGTTGCTGGAAGGTGAGGGCTTCTTCGTGCAGCCAACGATCCTCGCCGACATCGACCACAGCATGGCCGTGGCCCGGGAAGAAGTGTTCGGTCCGGTGCTGGGTGTAATGCCGTTCGATGATGAAGACACAGTGATCGCACTGGCCAATGACAACCGCTACGGCCTGGCTGCCAGCCTGTGGACCAACGACCTGGGCAAGGCGATGAACCTGGTGCCGCGCATCGAAGCCGGCACGGTGTGGGTCAACGCCCACGTGTTGCTCGACCCGGCGATGCCGTTCGGTGGCGTCAAGCAATCGGGCATGGGCCGTGAGTTTGGACGTGCGGTGATTGAGGCTTATACCGAGTTGAAGTCGGTGTGTATCGCGCATTGATGGATGAGTTACTTGGGGCGTGAGTGGGTTTCGCGCTCCAGTGTACATATCCGTTGTTTCGGTAGCGGCGACTTATGGTTTCGCCCTTACGGCGAGTCACTTGGAAAAGCCCCAAGTAACCAAGGGCTTTTGCCCCTGTCGTTCGGTGCCTCGCCCAGGCTCGGCATTCCCTCGCTCCGGTCCTGCTCCGTGGGCCCGCCGCGATCGGCCATCCTTGGCCGTG
>NZ_JBSVWS010000155.1:0-13907 GCF_054071155.1 Pseudomonas sp. SDO5532_S415
TCCCGTTGGACTGCGTAGCATTCCCATTTCCCGGGGTCGCGATGCGACCCAACGGGAACAAGCTCCCTCGCCACAGGTTTCAGTGCAGCCACAGGTTTCAGTGCAGCCACTAGTTGCAGCGGTCAGGCAGCGACCGGTGGCGGCAACGTGGCGACCAGGCGGATCGACGCGGTCAGCTCTTCAAGCTGGAAGTGCGGTCGCAGGAACACCGTGGCCCGATAGGCGCCGGGCTTGCCGGCGACTTCGGTGACGTCCACCCGGGCTTCCCGCAACGGGTACTGCGCCTTGATCTCTTGCGGCGCGTTATCGTTGATCAGCACGTAGTCGGCGATCCAGTTGTTGAGGTAGGTCTGGACGTTGTCGCGGGTCATGAAACTGCCAACCTTGTCGCGCATGATCACCTTCAGGTAATGGGCGAAGCGCGACGCGGCGAGCACGTACGGCAACATCGCCGAGATCCGCGCGTTGGCATTGGCCTCGTTGGTGTTGTAGACCTTGGACTTGTTGGTGGTCTGGCCGCCGAAGAACACGGCGATGTCGCTGTTTTTCTTGTGGCACAAGGCGATGAAACCGAGATCGTTGAGCTCCTTTTCCCGGCGGTCGGTGATCGCCACTTCGGTCGGGCACTTGAGCGACAGGTCGCCTGAACTGGTGCGGAACGTGTGCGCCGGCAAGCCTTCCACCGCGCCGCCGCCTTCGGCGCCACGAATCGCCGCGCACCAACCGTATTTGGCAAAGGCTTCGGTGATCCGCTGCGACAGGGCCCAGGCAGCGTTGCCCCACAGGTATTTGCTGTGATCAGTGCCGTTGACGTCTTCAACGTAGTTGATGCCTTCCACCGGCGAGGTTTCCGGGCCATATGGCAGGCGCAGGAGAAAGTGCGGCAGCACCAGCGACACGTAGCGCGAATCCTCGCTCTCGCGGAACGAGCGCCACTTGATCAACTCCTGGCTTTCGAAGACTTTCGACAGATCCCGCGGCACGGCCAGTTCGGTGAAGCTGTTCATGTCGAACAGTCGCGGGCTGGCGGCGGCAATGAATGGGGCGTGGGCAGCGGCGGCGACGTTTGACAGTTTTTCCAGCAAGCCGATGTCCTGGGGATGCCGGCCGAAAGTGTAGTCACCCACAAGCAGGCTGAACGGGTGGCCGCCGAAGGTGCCGTATTCCTCTTCGTAGATCTTCTTGAACAACGCGCTCTGGTCGAATTCGACGGCTTTTTCCAGGTCGTTCTGCAGCTCTTTCTGCGTGACATTGAGCAAGCGCAGTTTCAGTCGTGAACTGGTTTCGGTGTTCTGCACCAGCAGGTGCAGGCCACGCCAGGAGGCTTCGAGTTTCTGCAGGTCCGGATGATGCAGCACTTCGTTGAGCTGGGCGCTGATCAGCTCGTCGATCTGGCTGATGCGGTCATTGATCATCGCCACGGTGTCCTTGTCGATGGCCATGCCTTCGTCGAGTACCTGGGTGGCGAACTCCGCGAGCATGTCGCGGGCGTAATCCTGCTGGCTATCGTCATGGGCCATGCGGCCTTCGGCGATGATGCGGTCGAGCAGGGATAAAGTCTGGGTCGTACTGTCGCTGGCTTGGCTTGAGGCGGTGGCGGGCATGACGGAGTCTCCCTGAATGAGTGAGCGATCAGGCTTGCGGTTCGGCCGGGGTTTCGGCGTCGGTGTCGCCAGCGGGTGCGGCGGTGTCCGGGCGGGCCGATTTGATTTCCTGCAGACCCTCGGTATTGGCGATGACGTCGCGCAACAGCTTGTCCAGATCATCATTGCCATCGAGTTTGGTCAGCAGGTCGCGCAGGCGCTGGCGGGCTTCGAACAGCCGCCGCAGCGGGGTCACTTGCTCGACCACCTTGACCGGGTCGAAGTCGTCGATGTGCTTGAAGTTCAGCTCGATGTTGAGCTTGCTGTCGTCGCCGCTGAGGGTGTTGTTGACCTGCAAGGTGGCACGCGGAGTAATCGAGGCGAGCACTTCGTTGAAGTTGTCGCGGTCGATTTCGGTAAAGCGCCGTTCACTCAGTTTGGGCAGGGGCTCAAGGGGTTTGCCGGAGAGATCGGCAAGAATACCCACCACCAGCGGCAACTCCTTTTTTTCGATGGCGTCGCCGATTTCTACGTCGTAAGTGATTTGCACTCTGGGCGGGCGAACCCGGTCGAGTTTGTGCTGAGTACTTTCTGCCATGGCGGCTGACTCCGATGCATGAGGCGGGCGCAATGCATCGGGGTGGCCCGCTCATCGCTTTCCCTTACTGGACCGTAGGTTAGAAAGGGTGGCAGATGGACCTGTCGTTCCTTTGACAAACCTTCCACATTCGGCTTGGGTGCCGAACTACCCAAGACGCTAGAACAGGTCTATAAAAATGCAAGCGAAAACAAATTCGGACTGACCAGCGAAAAGGAAAATTCATTTTGTTTGCACGAGTGTTTGCCGCGACCTTGCTCTTGAGTCTCTGCGGGTGCTCGCTGTTCGGGCCACGGGTCGACCTCGACAGCCTGACCCTGGATGTCGCCCCACGGGCCAACGACAACACACCGATCGCCGTGGACTTCATCGCGGTCAACGATCCTGACCTGCTCAAGCAATTATCCGGCATCACTGCCCGGCAATGGTTCGCCGAGCGCGAGCAGTTCCAGCGCGACTACCGTCAGCTGATCTCGGTGTGGGGGCTGGAGTTGGTGCCGGGCCAGTTCATCGATCGCCAACCCTTTCCCCTGGAGGGCAAGCGGGCGGCTGGACTTTTGGTCTTCGCCAGCTATAACACTCCCGGAGCGCACCGGTTGCGCCTGGATGATCAGAGCGACGCCTGGCTCAAGTTCGACAGTCGCGAGATGAACCTGGTCAGTAACGCTCCCTCGCAGTAACAGCGCCAGCCGCGGTGTGTGCGGCACCCAAGGACGTCGAAGGGAATCGTATGAGTCTGCTACCTGATGCGGTTTGCTGGCATGAAGGCATGCAATTGCTGCCTCAGCATTTTCAGTTGCAAGGGTTGCGGGCCGAAGCGCTGGTGGCGCATCTGGCGCACGCCTGCAATCCGTGGTTCTGGGGCGTAAGCCGGGTCGAGTTCGATCCTTCGGCCTTGAGCGGCGGGTTGGTGCGAGTGCTTCAGCTCCAGGCGACCTTGCCCGACGGTTTGCCGGTCAACATTCAAGCCGGTGTAGGGCCGATGCTGGAGCTGGATATCGGCGAGGCAGTCAACGCCACCGACGATGCCACGGTCACGGTCTACCTGGCGATCAGCCCGCTGTGGCGTGCCGGTCAGTTGCTGCCGCTCAAGGGGCGCCTGCAATCGGTGGTCGGCGAGGCACTGCCGGATCTGACCAGCGGCGAATACCCGGAGTCGATCACCGTATGGCGGCCGAATCCACGGCTGTGCACGCAATTGAACAAGGCTGATTCGATCTGTCTGCCGTTGCTGAAGATCCGCAAGGAAGGTGGCGGCTTCCACGCGTTGCCTTACACACCACCCACGCCTTGCCTGTTGCCCGAGTCGGTGCTCGGCCGGCGAGTGGCCGGGCTGTGTGCCCGGGCGCGGGAAAAATGCATGTTCCTCGCCGGGCGTCTGCGTCAGGCGCAGCAGGCCGGCAATCAGGACGATGCGCTGGAGATTCGCCGGCAACTGACCGCGCTCTGGGCGCGCCTGCCGGAGGTCGAAGGCACGCTGAACAATCGCCTGGCGACGCCGCAAGGACTGTACGGTCAACTGCTCGGCATGGCCGGTGCCTGGTCGGCCCTCGATCCGCTGGCTGGGGTCCCGGCGTTTGCTCCCCTGGATTTTCTTGAGTTGCAACGCGGCTATGAGCAGGTGCTCGATTGGCTGGAGCGGACACTGGAGCTGATCCGCGCCGGCTATCGCAGCCTGAACTTCGACCGCAGCGAGCAGATGTTTACGATTCAACTGCCCGACGACCAACCGAGCCAACGACTGGTCATCGGCTTGCGCATGCCCAACGGCGCCAGCGAACAGGCCGCTGGCGAATGGCTGCGTGGGGCGATCATCGCCTCGACGCCGCACATTGCGCTGCTCGGCCGCCAGCGCATGAGTGGCTTGGCGCACCAGGCCATGAGTCGCAATGAACAGGTGGCCTATAGCGTCGGCGACGACACTCGGTTGTTCGTGGTGACGGCCGAAGGTCCGTGGTTCGACGGGCAGTTGCCGCTGGTGATCGCGGCACCGGCCTCGAAGCCGGCCAGCAGTCCGTGGCAAGTGGTGCTGTTTGTCGCTCAGGCCAACGAAGGGGCTTGATCAGGGAAGGGGCGTGGCATGTCGCAAGTCAGTGCAAAGGGTACACGAGGCCTTCAGGATGCACCGTTGAGCAGCGCTTTTCGCGATGCCTGGCAGCAATGGTTTCAGGCCTGGAACGAGTTGCCCAAGGATAGCGAAGACGATTCTTTGGTGGAGGCGGTCGTCGAAATGTCCACCCAGGCCTCCCAACGCCTGTGGCGCACGGCGTTTGCCCGGGTCGGTGATGCCGCCACCGATCAGGTCAAGGCGCTGGTCTATGCCTTCGTGGCGCTGATCGATGAAACGCTGTTGTTCACCCCGTGGCCGGGGCAAGCGGCCTGGCAGGAAAAACCCCTGGAGTCGCGGCTCTACGCCAGTCGTCAGGCGGGTGAGCAGTTGCCATTGGCGATCAAGGCGCTGCTGGACGAACAGGTTCCTACTACCCGCGACCTGGCCAATGTCTATTTGCAATGCCTGATTCTCGGATTCCAGGGGGGGCTGCGCGGCGAGCAAAGTCAGGTGCAGCATGAAAAATGGCGGCTGGCGCTGTACACCTTCGCCTGGCAACACGAGGCCGGTTACGACGATGTCAGCGCCAGGCTGCAACAGCCGGCGCTCGTTGCGCCGGTGCAGTTGCCGGTGCGGCTCTCATTGCCCGACGGCTTGCGTCTGGGGTTGGGCATACTCGGGATGGTGATATTGCTGACAGGCATGGGGCAGTTGTTCTGGCGCGACATCGGCCAGGAGCTTGAGCCGGTATTGCAGCTGTCTGACGTGGCCGCGGAGCAAGGCGAATGAGTCCCTTGGCGATCGTCGCGTTGATCGTCGTGGCGCTGTTGCTGCTGGCGGTTGTGCTGTTGGCGCTGTGGTGGTGGCGTACACAGAGCGGCGCGGCGATTCGCAGTTTCTATATGGCCGTGCGTGCCATGGAACAGGAACAGGGCATTCAGGATCGCTACCAGATGCCTTGGCTGCTGATGCTCGGCAACGAAACCCAGGGTTCGCAGTTGTGCCGCCGGTGGCAGCTGCAACCCACGGACAAACCCGCGTGGTTTGGACGCTGGTGGTCTGACTCCGATGGCGCGGTGCTGGTCGTTCCCCAGGCGCTGTTTTTGCCGGATGAAGCGATTAAACGGCAACGCGGTGGCTGGTGGCGACTGTTGGGCTTGATCTTGCGCCTGCGCAGCAAGCGGCCGCTGGACGGCGTGATCTGGACCGTGCCGGTCAGTCGCCTGGGCAATGTGGAACAGGCCGCCAGCCTGGGGCTCGAAGCGCGTCGGCGGTTTATCGACCTGTTGCAACGGTTCGGGCTGAGCTTGCCGGTGTATGTGGTGGTGACCGGTCTGGAAGAGTTGCCGGGGTTTCAGGAACTGATCTCGGCCCTGCCGCAAGAGGCCCGAGAGCGCACGCTGGGATGGTCTTCGCCGTTTGGACCGGACGCGGCCTGGCAATCGCAGAACACGGATACTGCGCTGGATCAAGTGTACCGGGCACTGTCGGAATCAATCATCGAGATCGGTGCCTTGTCCGGACAGCTGAGCAGTGACCTGTATGCTTTGCCGGAGCGTTTCGAAACCCTGCGCCGACCCTTGCAAACCCTTCTGGAGCCCGTGTTCCAGGGTAACTCTCAAGGCGAGGCGCCACGCTTTCGCGGTATTTACTTCACCGCGAACGAGCCGGCGGATGCAGCGCCCGATAGCTTTTCAGCCTACGACAGCAACTTGCAGCAGAACGCGTTTATCCGCCAGTTGTGGCGTCAGCGAGTGGTGGCCGAGCGCGGCCTGGCGCAGGTGGTGCCTCGCCTTTTGCGCCTGCGCCAACGCTGGCAGCGTCTGGCCGTCACGGTGTCGTTGGTGATCGGTGTGATCTGGGCAGGGTGCATGGTGTGGGTCTGGCAGCAGTCGGTCAAAGACGCCCATGAGCTGGCGCGCCACCTGCAGGCGGCGCAGAAAAACTTCGTGGTGGTCACTGACGACAATCATTGGCTGGAGCCGACGCGGCGCAATGTCCAGAGTTTCTGGCGGGTGCTGGAAAAGGCACCGCGCTGGACATTCACCTCCCTGGCATACCCCACGTCCTGGTTCTCTTCGCTGGATGAACGACTGGAGAACGAGCTGCGTGAGACGTCCCGGCGTCATTTGCTGCTTCCGCTGCAAACGCTGCTGACGTCCGAGATGACCCAACTCAAATCCATCCGTAACACCGAACGCCGCGGCAATGTGGAAAGCGAGGACCCGGCCCAATGGCAGAACTACGTCAAGGCCAATGAGCTGGTGTCGCTGGCGGTCAGCCTTGAGCAACAGAACCAGTGGTTCAGCCAGGCCCTGAACAGCCCCAAGGCGCCACTTGAAGATCTGGTGCAACTGAGTAACAACGCCCTGTCGCTGAACCTCAATGCCGGCACGCTGCGCCACGCCAATTACTACAACCGCTTGTTGTTCGATACCGATTTCAAGGCTCTGGACCTGAGCACGGACCGGGCGCTGATCGAGGAAAACTTTTCCGGGCTCATGGAGCGCTGGCTGGATCAATATTTCCTGGCCGACAACTTCGTGCGCCAGGCCGGCTACCTCAAGTTGCACCTGGAACAATTGGAAGCCGGCAGCGGCAATTCCCTGACCGAACTCGAAGACTTGCGCGGCCTGGTGGATGACCTGCAAGCGCAGATCGGCCTGACCAACTCCGCGTGGGGCCGGGGCAAGGGGCAGGACCTGGTACCGGGTTATCGGGAAATGATGAACAAGGTGCGCCAGAGTGCCTTGCTCGGGCCGCAGGTGGAGCAGCGCCTGGAGCTGCAAGCGTCAACCTTGCAACAGCGTTTCCGTGACCAATGGATCGCACAGTTGGGCGCGCGGGGCAATCTGCTGGCGCAGCAGGGCGGTGGGCAACTGGTGTTGCAGGAACATGTGGTGCAACTGGACAACGCGGTGCAGGCGTTGTTCAAGCGTGACTTCGTTTCGCTGGCGATGCACTCGGATCAGTCGGATGACGTGGCCATGCAGGGTGAAAACGTCGATGGCGACGACCTCAACGCGGCACTGAATTACTTTGCCAGCTACAAGAGCTACGTCGCCGAAGAGTTGCCACGCATCCCGGCGGATTATCGCGGCGCCCTGATGCAGGCTGCCGAAGGCGCGGTGGCCAAGGCCATGTGGCAGAGCATCAAGAACCATAATGACCAGACTCACGCCTATAGCGTGTTCAATGTGCAGGCCCCCCAGGCGATCGCGCTGCAAAAAGCCTTTGTCGAAGTGCGCCGCAGCGACCTCGCCACCCGTTTGCAAAGCGCCCTGAACCGCCGTGCCATGGCGCAGATTACCGATGGCCTGAATGAAGTGGTGGCGCAGCCGCTGTTCGGCGGGCGCACGGAAATCAGCCGGTGGGACGGCTCGAAGAACCTCGGCTTGCAACTGTTTGGCGCCAGCGATGTGCAGGAACTGAAACTGACCCTCAAGCAGCAGTTCAACACCATGCTCGGCATTACCGAACGCCGCACCTCGGCGCTGGAATGGCTCAAGACGCAGCAACAGAACCTGCCGGCGCTGGATTACGAACGCGTGACGCAGTTCAGTGCGCTTAATGAAGAACTGCTCAAGTACAAGGATCAGAACCCGGCCAGCTCGCCGGCGCAGATCGAGCAATTGGTCAGCCGTGATTTCATTGACATGGACACCGGGTCCTGCGGCCAGATCCTGCAAACGGCCAACCTGTCCGGCGGTCGCGGCACCCTGGCGATGCGCGCGCTTGATCTGCAGCAAAGCGCCATGCAGCGCTGCCAGTGGCTGCAACAGCAACAGGCTTCAGCCGCCTGGAATGACCTGGCCAACTACTTCAATCAGTACCTGGCGGATCGCTTCCCCTTTGCCAATGGCCTGCAGGTCGCGGATGCCGATCCGGCGCGGGTGCAGCATTTGCTTGAGTTGATCGACAAGCGCCTGCCGGTGGCCCAGGCCGGGTTGCAACAGAACCAGACCCCCGAACGACTGGCCGCCGAGGACTTTCTCAACCGCCTGAAACAGGCCGGCACCTGGTTGGGGCCGATGTTCATTCGGGACAAGAGCGGCATCCTCGGGGTTGAAATGGATGTGCGCTGGCGTACCGATCGTGACGAAGAGCGGGGTGCCGATCAGGTGATTGCCTGGAGCCTGATCGCTGGCAACCAGCAGGTCAGTTATCCCGGTGAACCGCAGCCGAACCTGCGCTGGATGGTCGGCCAGCCGATCCGCCTGACCTTGCGTTGGGCGCGCAATGGTTCCCAGCGTCCTGCCAACGATCCGTTGCAACCGAACCTGGTCGTGCGCGACCTTGAGGCCGGTTGGGAGTACAGCGGTCCCTGGTCGTTGTTGCGCCTGATGCGCGCGCATTTTTCCGTGCAGCGTCAGCCGAATGTGGACTACACGGAGTTCCCGCTGAGCTTGCGCCTGCCGGTCACGGCGCAACCCAACGTAACTTCCGGACAAACCCTGATGTTTGTGCGCCTGTCGCTGATGAGCCAAGGCTCGAAATTGCCCTTGTCGATTCAACCGCCGCCAACCCGGGCTCCGCGCTCGCCATTTGCGTTCACGGGGACAACCGCCGTCAATTCGCTGCAGGAGGAGGGCATGTGAGCCTGCCATCAACGTCACTGTCGCAACGGATCGGCCAACTGCTGGAACCGATCAGCGCCGAAGCTCCCTGTGGGCAGGATCTGCGCTACGAGCGTGAATTCGATCTGTTGCGTGAAATGCGTCGCGAGGACGACACCAGCCTGCCCACGGGGGTATGGCAATCGTCGATCAAACGGGCGCAATGGACAGAGGTGGAAGCGCTGGCGACGAGCCTGTTGCACGAACGGAGCAAGGATCTGATGCTCAGCGCCTGGCTGGGGGAAGCCTGGCTGCATCAGTCCGGGCTTGAGCGATTGCCTGACAGTCTGGCGCTGGTGGCCGGGCTGTGTGAGCGCTATCCGCAACAGCTTCACCCACAGGCCGAGGATGGCGATCAATCCTGGCGGGTGATTCCTCTGGAATGGCTGGTGCGGCGTTACAGTGAAGTGCTGTTGACCCGGGTGCCACTGTTCGAACCCGGCAACAGCGAATTCGAGGCTTTTTGCCTCGACAGCTGGCGGCGCTTGCAGCTGCAACAGGTCCAGGGCAACGACAGCAAGGGGGCCAAGGCTTCGGCGGAAAACGCGCGCAGCGAACAGAAAAAACTCGTCGAGCAGGTCCGCGCAGCGCCTTTGTCCTCCTGGTTGCGCAAGCAGGACAACCTGCAGCTCAGTCTGCAACAACTGCAGCGGCTCCGGGACTGGAGCGATCAGCAACTTGGCGATCAGGGGCCGGGGTTTCGTCCCTTGCAAGACATCATTGAAGCGCTGATGACGCTGGTCCGGGAGTTCATCGCCATGCACCCAAAACAGCCCGCCCCACCTTCCGTCGACGCTGCACCGGCTGCAATGCTGGAACCGCCGCCCGACTCACCCGCAACGCCAGTACCACAGGTGTTTCGCGAGCCGGCCAGTCGCGAGGAAGCTTATCGGCAACTTCTGGTCATTGCCGACTATCTGTCGCGTACCGAGCCCCACAGCCCCGTGCCGTATCTGATTAAACGAGGCGTGGAGTGGGGCAACAAGCCGTTGAGCGAATTGTTGGGTGAGTTGATCAGCGCCGACGCCGAGTCCCGCCGGCTCTGGACATTGCTCGGCGTCCTTTAATGGACCCGCACGTTGACGCTCGGCAGCGGTAGCTCGATGGGTGTCAGCACCGGTTGACCGGCGAAAAACGCCACCAGATTCTTGCCCACCAACTCCACGGTACCTTGGGTCGCTTCCGGCGACAGGCCGGCGACATGGGGTGTGAGGACCACATTGCTCAGGACTTTCAGGGCGTCCGGCACCTGCGGCTCGGCATCGAATACATCCAGCGCGGCACCGGCGATCCGTCGTTGTTCCAGCGCGGTGATCAGGTCGGCGGTCGCCACCACGCTGGCCCTGGCAATGTTGACGAGAAAGCCCTTCGGCCCGAGCGCGTCGAGTACCTGGCGGTTGATCAGGTGTTTGGTGCCCAGGCCGCCAGGGGTGGCGACGATCAGAAAGTCCGAGGCGCGTGCCAGTTCCGTGGGGGTCGAACAGAAGTCGTAGGGCACGTCGCTGCGATGCTGGCGGTTGTGGTAGCACACGCGCATGTCGAAGCCTGCGGCGGCGCGCTTGGCAATGGCCATACCGACAGCGCCGAGGCCGAGAATGCCCAAGTGTTTGCCGGCGAGGGACGGGCGCATGATTTTTGGCCACTCGCCCCGGCGCACGGCGGCATCGCAGCGTGGCACATCACGCACCAGTGACAGCAGCAGGGCCATGGCGTGGTCGGCCACGGACGAGGCATTGACGCCGGCGCCATTGGTGACAGCGATGCCTCGGTCGGCGGCCGCTTGCAGGTCGACCATTTCATAGCCGGCGCCGATCACGCAGATGATCTTCAGGTTAGGCAGGGCGGCAATTTCGTCGGTATACAGGCCCAGCGGGCCGCGGGTCAGAACGGCATCGATCCGGGCGCCGTGGCGGCTGATGGCTTCGGCGCGCTCGGCGGGGGTCGGGGCAAGGATCAGGTGGAAACCCTGATGTTCGAGGATGGGCAGGTAATCATTGATGGTTTCAACCAGTACCAGAACGGTTGCGGGCATGCTTGGCTCCTGTGGGCGGCAGATATCGGGCTCGAACGTCGCTTGAAAGTGCTGGCTCCGGGGCGTTTTGGCAACACTGTCTTCGCAGCCGCGTCTCTCAGTGTAGGAGCTGGAGCGGCCTGCGATTGTTTTCTATGACACTGAATATTCAGGTTGGGGCAGGGTCATGGCTTTTGCGCTGTCAGAAAGCTGAGCGCAGCCTCGAGGATTTCATCGGATAAGGCCTCGCCCCGGGTGGCCCGGGCCAGTGTCAGGGCGCCGACCATCATCGAATACTGCACCAGCGCCTGTTGCCGGCTTTCGCTGGCATCGTCCGAATCCATCAGGTTGCCAAACGAATCGAGCAGTCGGTTCAGACCCTCCATGAACGGCTCGCGCAGGCCGCTATCGGCGGTTTCGTGGCACATGTCGCCGGCGAAGGCCACCACGGGGCAGCTGTCACCGGGGTTGTCGCGGCTGTGGGCGGACAGGTACGGCTCAATCAGTGCGCGGCGCGCAGCGGCTTTGTCGTCGGTGGTGGAGATGCGTTCCCGCCAGCGAGCACCCACTTCTTTGAATACCCGTTCGCTGGCCTCTTTGGCCAAGGCTTCCTTGGACTCGAAGTGACCATAGAAGCCGCCATGGGTCAGGCCGGCCGCGGCCATCACATCGACGACGCTGATCCCATGCAGGCCGCGCTCGCGGAACAACCGTGTAGCGGCGTCGACAATGGTTTCGCGATTGAGGTCGGCTTGCTTGCGGGAAACTCGGGGCATTGGCGGCTCACAGGTAATAGGGTTGAAAAATCAGAGGGCGTACTGGGCAATGCCGTTGCCGAACGACCAGTTTTCCTTCTTCACTTCCACCAGATTAATGAAAACATCTTCCAGGCGCACTGACAGTTCTGAGTTCAGGCTTTCGGCGATGGTTTTGTAGAGCAGTTTTTTCTGCTCGACGGTACGGCCTTCGCTGAGGGTGATCTGGATGATGACCAGCTTGTCGCTGCGCGGGATGCCCAGGTAGTTCGGATCGAAAATGAAATGATGTTCGTCGTGTTCGGCGAGGATCTGGAAGTTATCGTCCTTGGGCACGCCAATGGTGCTGTGCATGGCGGCGTAGATCAGCTCGCCGATGCGTTTGGCGTAGGTGGGGTCCTGCTGCTTTTTGATTTCGACGCGAACCAGTGGCATGGAGTGACTCCAGATCGAAGACAGGGTTGTTTAAAAATACATGATGATGGACCTTTATCAAGTGCGGATCGTTGTTTGGCGATGAAACGCAGGGGGTTGAATATCCTGGAACCCCTGTGGGAGCGAGCCTGCTCGCGAAGACATCGGCACATCCGACATCAAAGTGTCAGACCCACCGCTTTCGCGAGCAGCCTCGCTCCCACAGGGAATCTTTGTTGAATTCAGTTTTGTACTCGACACAAAACCAGTGTGGGAGCGAGCCTGCTCGCGAAGACGGCGGCACATCCAGCATTGATGTGACTGACGCACCGCTTTCGCGAGCAGGCTCGCTCCCACAGGGTTATTCGTCATTCGCCATATCCCGACTTGGCACCACCGTTCCTCACCTAAGTCTTTGCTTCTGTTCACTAATCCCGGACAATCGCGCCCCTGTTTCGGCCGGGCGCTGCCTGTCGGGTATTCCGACGCGTTCTGGCCGGGTGGCAAGTGACCGGAATGTGGAGATCCCACCGGATGAATGATCAGGCCAATAGCGTTAACGAACGCTATGTAGCAGCGACACCCGCGACCCTTTCGAGCTGGAATCGCCAAGACACCACCTGGATGCTGGGCCTGTTTGGCACGGCGATTGGTGCAGGCACCCTGTTTTTACCGATCAACGCGGGCCTGGGCGGCTTCTGGCCGCTGCTGATCCTGGCGTTGCTGGCGTTCCCGATGACCTTCTACGCACACCGCGGCCTGACCCGCTTCGTGCTGTCCGGCCGTGAAGGCGCCGACATCACCGAAGTGGTGGAAGAGCATTTCGGTCTCAAGGCCGGCGCGCTGATCACCTTGCTGTACTTCTTCGCGATCTTCCCGATCCTGTTGATCTACAGCGTGGCCCTGACCAACACCGTGGGCAGCTTCCTCGAACATCAACTGCATATCATGCCGCCGCCACGCGCGGTGCTGTCGTTCGTGTTGATCCTCGGCCTGCTGGCGGTGGTGCGTTGCGGTGAGCAAGTGATCGTCAAGGCCATGAGCCTGATGGTTTACCCGTTCATCGTCGCATTGCTGTTCCTGGCGGTGTTCCTGATTCCGCACTGGAACGGCGGCATCCTGACCACGGCCAGCACGCTGCCTGAGCCGTCGGCGTTGCTGCACACCCTGTGGCTGGCGATCCCGGTGATGGTGTTCTCGTTCAACCACTCGCCGATCATCTCGGCGTTCGCGGTGGATCAGAAACGTCGTTACGGCGACCACGCCGAGCAGCGCAGCTCGCAGATCCTGTCCCGCGCCCACGCCTTGATGGTGGTGATGGTGCTGTTCTTCGTCTTCAGCTGCGTGCTGACCCTGTCGCCGGCGCAACTGGCCGAAGCGAAAGCGCAGAACCTGTCGATCCTGTCGTACCTGGCCAACCACTTCAGCAATCCGACCATCGCCTTCGCGGCGCCGTTGATTGCATTCGTGGCCATATCCAAGTCGTTCCTGGGGCACTACATCGGCGCCAGCGAAGGCCTGAAAGGCTTGATCGTCAAAAGCGGCAAACGTCCGGCGGCCAAGACCCTGGACCGCATGACCGCGGCATTCATGCTGGTGGTGTGCTGGATCGTCGCCACGCTGAACCCGAGCATCCTCGGCATGATCGAAACCCTGGGCGGCCCGGTGATCGCGGCCATCCTGTTCCTGATGCCGATGTACGCCATCCGCAAGGTACCGGCCATGGCGCGCTTCCGCGGCCAGGCGTCGAATGTGTTTGTGGTGGCGGTAGGCCTGGTGGCGATTTCGGCGTTGATCTATTCGCTGAGTGCCTGATAAGTCTTGTGGTCTGTGAGTCCGCTTTCGCGAGCAGGCTCGCTCCCACAAGGGTTGCGCAGTAT
>NZ_JBSVWS010000156.1:0-13885 GCF_054071155.1 Pseudomonas sp. SDO5532_S415
ACAGGGGGACGCGATTAACTGTGGGAGCGAGCCTGCTCGCGAAGGCAATGGCACGGGCAACACATTAATGTCAGGAAACCGGCTGACTGTGCGGAAACAACAAATCCACAAACCGCTCAGCCGTCGGCTGCGGCTCATGATTGGCCAGTCCGGCGCGTTCGTTGGCTTCGATAAACACGTACTCCGGTTGATCGGCGGCGCACACCATGAGGTCGAGGCCGACCATGGGAATGTCCAATGCCCGCGCGGCTCGCACCGCGGCATCCACCAGGGTCGGGTGCAGGATCGCCGTGACGTCCTCGAGAATCCCGCCGGTGTGCAAATTCGCCGTGCGCCGCACGAACAGATGCTCGCCAGCCGGCAGAATGCTGCCGTAGTCGTAGCCGGCGGCTTTCAAGGTGCGCTGGGTTTCCGGGTCCAGCGGAATCTTGCTTTCACCGCCCGTGGCCGCCTGTCGCCGTCGACTCTGGGCTTCGATCAGCGCACCGACGGAATGCTGACCATCCCCCACCACTTCGGCGGGGCGACGAATCGCGGCGGCGACCACTTCGAAGCCGATCACCAGAATCCGCAGGTCGAGGCCTTCGTGGAAGCTTTCCAACAGCACGCGACTGTCGAATCGGCGGGCAGCTTCGATGGCTTGCTGGACGTCTTCGATGGTTTGCAAATCCACTGCCACGCCTTGCCCCTGTTCACCGTCCAGCGGCTTGACCACTACTCTGTGGTACTCGTCGAGAAACGCCAGGTTGTCATCGGCGTTGCCCGCCAGTTGCTGCGCGGGCAGGTTCAAGCCAGCTGCCTTGAGTACTTTGTGGGTCAGGCTCTTGTCCTGGCACAGCGTCATGCTGATGGCACTGGTCAGGTCGCTGAGGGACTCGCGGCAACGCACCCGGCGTCCGCCATGGCTGAGGGTGAACATCCCGGCATCGGCGTCATCCACTTGCACGTCGATACCGCGTCGGTGCGCTTCCTCGACGATGATCCGCGCATAAGGATTGAACTCGGCTTTGGGACCGGGGCCGAGAAACAGCGGCTGATTGATGCCGTTCTTGCGCTTGATGGCGAAAGTCGAGAGGTTGCGAAAACCGAGCTTGGCGTAAAGGCTTTTCGCCTGGCGGTTGTCATGCAGCACCGACAGATCGAGATAACTCAGCCCGCGACTCATGAAGTGCTCGATCAAGTGTCGCACCAGCACCTCACCGACACCCGGCCGCGAACAGTGCGGATCGACCGCCAGGCACCACAGGCTGCTGCCGTTTTCCGGGTCGTTGAACGCCTTGTGATGATTGAGGCCCATGACACTGCCGATCACCGCGCCGCTGTCCTCGTCTTCGGCCAGCCAGTACACCGGGCCACCCAAATGGCGCGGGGTCAGCAAGGTGGCATCGATCGGTAGCATGCCGCGTGCGTGATAAAGCTGGTTGATTGAGTTCCAGTCGGCGTCGCTTTGCGCGCGCCGGATACGAAAGCCGCGAAACACCCGGGTGGCCTGACGGTAGTCGCTGAACCACAGGCGCAAGGTGTCGGACGGGTCGAGGAACAACTGCGTCGGCTCCAGCCCCAGCACTTGTTGGGGCGCGGCGACATAGAGCGCGATGTCGCGTTCACCGGGCTGCTCGTTGAGCAACTCGTGGGCCAGGCTGGATGCATCGGCAAAGGTATGGCCGATCAGCAACCGGCCCCAGCCGCAATGCACCGCGATCGGTGCCGCGCCCAGTGTGCTGCCGTCTTCGGCCAGGCGCGCCTGCAGGCGCTCGTAAGAGGGCGCCTGACCGCGCAACAACCGCTGGCTGATGGCCGTAGCGTGAGGTTTCATCGATCAGATTCCTTGTTCGCTGAGCCACAGGTTCAGCGCCGCCAGTTGCCACAGCTTGGAGCCGCGCAATGGGGTCAACTGGCCTTGCGGGTCGGTTAACAGGCGGTCGAGCATGGCCGGGTTGAACAGGCCGCGATCCTGGCTCGGATCGAGCAGCAAGTCGCGCACCCAGTTCAACGTGTCGCCCTGCAAATGCTTGAGGCCCGGCACCGGGAAGTAGCCTTTCTTGCGGTCGATCACCTCGCTCGGGATCACCAGCCGCGCCGCTTCCTTGAGTACCTGTTTGCCGCCATCGGGTAGCTTGAACTTGCCCGGCACCCGGGCTGACAACTCCACCAGGCGATAGTCCAGAAACGGCGTGCGCGCCTCCAGGCCCCAGGCCATGGTCATGTTGTCGACACGTTTGACCGGGTCGTCCACCAGCATCACCGTGCTGTCCAGGCGCAGGGCTTTGTCCACGGCGGCATCGGCACCCGGTTGTGCGAAATGTTCTTTGACGAAGTCACCGGCGGCGTCATTCGCGGTGAGCCATTTCGGTTGCACGGTGGCGGCGTAATCGTCGTAGCTGCGGTCGAAAAACGCCTCGCGATAAGCCGCGTACGGATCGTCGGCACCGTCGACCTGTGGATACCAGTGGTAGCCGGCGAACAGTTCGTCGGCGCCCTGGCCGCTCTGCACCACTTTGCAGTGCTTGGCCACTTCCCGCGACAGCAGGTAAAAGGCGATGCAGTCGTGGCTGACCATGGGTTCACTCATGGCGCGGAACGCCGCGGGCAGTTGTTCGATGATCTCTTTTTCATCGATGCGTAATTGATGGTGTTGCGTGCCGTAATGGTTGGCGATCAGGTCCGAATACTGGAACTCGTCGCCGCGCTCGCCGCCGGCATCCTGGAAACCGATGGAAAAGGTCGACAGGTTTTCCACGCCGACTTCACGCAACAGGCCGACGAGCATGCTCGAGTCGACACCGCCGGACAGCAGCACACCGACATCCACCGCCGCCCGCTGACGGATCGCCACGGCGTCGCGGGTACTGTCGAGCACCCGGTCGCGCCAGTCTTCGAGGGTCAGATTCAGTTCATCGGCGCGGGGGCCGTAGGGCAGGGTCCACCAGGTTTTCTGCTCGGTGGTGCCATCGGCGTCGATACGCATCCAGGTGGCTGGCGGCAGTTTTTCAATGCCGGCCAGCAAGGTGCGAGGGGCGGGGACCACGGCGTGGAAATTCAGGTAATGATTGAGTGCAACCGGATCGAGGATCGGGTTGATGTCACCGCCCTTGAGCAACGCTGGCAGGGACGAGGCGAAGCGCAGGCGCTGGCCGGTGCGCGACAGGTACAGCGGCTTGACGCCCAGGCGGTCGCGGGCGATGAACAAGCGTTTGGCATCGCGATCCCAAATGGCGAACGCGAACATGCCATTGAGTTTCGGCAGCAGCGCTTCACCCCAGGCGTGAAAACCCTTGAGCAACACTTCGGTGTCGCCACCGGAATAGAAGGCATACCCCAGGCTTTCCAGCTCGGCACGCAGTTCCGGGAAGTTATAGATCGCGCCGTTGAAGGCCAGGAACAGGCCCAGTTGATGGTCGATCATCGGCTGTGCCGAGCGGTTCGACAGGTCCATGATTTTCAGGCGTCGATGGCCCAGGGCAATCGGCCCCTGGCTGTGAAAGCCCCAGGCGTCGGGGCCACGTGGTGCCAGGTGATGGGTGATGCGTTCTATGGCTGCAAGGTCTGCAGGTTGATTGTCAAAACGTAACTCGCCAGCTAATCCGCACATAAATTCCTTACCGGTTTTTCCGTTGGGGAGGGTCACTCGATACCGCGCCAAAACGGCGGGTACTCAGAAACTGACCCGCCTCGGTAGCGGGAGTTTTAGATCGATCGGTTATAAGTCCGCGTTGTCGACCGAATGGCTGGCGAGCACAAGTGCGGATTTCGGTGGTGGTAATTATTGATGTGATGCATTGGAGTAGCTGCTGGGACGCGCCCCGGTTCGATCCGGTATTCGAGTTATTAATCGGCTGTCGAGCTTCATAAACTGGGAGCCTCATAACGCAATAAGGATATTGCTCATGCCTCCTGAATTACCCAAGGCCGCCCCCGCGGCTGTATCCATGACCTCGACACAACGCCTCGAGGCATTGTTGGAACACACTGGCGATCTGGACAAGGCCGAGGTGCTGCAGGCGTCTATTCCTGAATGGTTGGCCAATGCCGATCTGAACGTGGTACAGGCTCTGAAAGCCGCTTTCGAGGCGTCATTTCTGGCTCAAGCCAAGGTCACGACGGCACTCGAAAAACTCAAGCCGCTGGACGCGTTCTGCAAAGAGCAACTGACCCGTTTTCTCAAGGGCAAATGGACGATCGATTTCGACGTTGAGCGGGATAAGCTGGACATCCCCACAAAAGAATATTCATCAACAGGACTGTTCCCTCTCGGTTACTTGAGTAACGCAGACACCCATTCACGCAGCCTGCTTCACGCGGCCATGGAAAACTTTACCTCCGGGGAAGCGAAGATCGGCGCAATGGCGGCGGGCTCAGTGATTCGGATCAATGCAAAAAAACAATCTGAATCTGAAATAACCCCCGAAAAATTCGCAACGCTCTGTCGTGAACTCGATCTGGGTGCCCGCTATCAGCAGCATATTGGCGAGGCTCTGGCATTGCCGGCCAAACCCATCGAGGGTGCGCCTGTCGATGATCGGGCCTCTGCCGCCGATATCCGGCGAATGAAGGTACTGGACCTGCAAGTCGCCCTCCACGTGGCCTACCTGAAGAAGGACATCACTCAAGCCGCTTACACCATGCTGCTGAAGGTGATCGAACAGGAAGTCCCCGCCACTCGAACCAAAGGTGCAGTCATCGATGGCGGGCCGGTACTTTGGCAAGGGTTGATGATTCATGACACCTGCATCTGTGGAGTGCTGGTATTTACCAAGGTCTCCATCGATACCGAACCCAAGGCCAGGTGTGTGGTTTACATGCCGAACGAGCCCCGACGACCGCTATACGAGTACGCCTCGCTGGATGATTTCAAGGCCTACCTGACCCTCCATTTGCAAAGCAAAAGCTACAGAAAATACTTCGCCGAGCAGTACCTGCACGGTCACGATAAAACCGGGTTCTTCACTTCATTCGATAAAGACAAGGTCTTGGGTACGCTTACCGCTACGGCTACCGACACCAGCCTTGGCGATTTTCTATTCCGTGCATTCGTCAAAAAGACTCAAGAGGACGCGCGAATCCTTGCCGTACCGACCGAAGACGTCGACGAACAACAACGGAAAAAAACCATTCGGATGCTGCTGGATGGCGGCCTCGTGCTGCTGAACGCCGCCGCTTTTTTTGTACCGGTGATTGGCCAATTGATGTTGGCGACGGCTGTCGTCGACATCGTCGGCGAGGTGTATGAAGGCGTGGTGGACTGGACGCACGGTGAACGGACCGAGGCTTTGTCCCATTTGCTCAACGTTGTGGAAAACATCGCGCAGCTGGCGGCGTTTGCCGCGGTCGGCAAAGTTGTCACGACAGCCGTCAGTAAAGCCGTGAAAGAGTTGCCGGCATTCTTCGATGGTTTCGAGGCTGTAACCAACATTGATGGCAAAGCAAGACTATGGAAGCCCGACCTTGAACCCTATAAGCAGACCCGGACCCTGCCAGCAGACGTGCAACCTGATTCCCAAGGACTCTACCGGCACGCCGGAAAGACCTCGATCGTCATGGATGGAGCGCCCTATCAGGTCTCTCGCAACACGGCGGGAACGGGGTGGACCATCAATCATCCTGTGCGCACCGACGCATTCCACCCTGCCGTCGAGCGAAACGTGGACGGTGGCTGGCGGCATGTCTATGAGCATGCGCACGAGTGGCGCGACGGTGCTTATGCGCTGGGGCGTACTGATCAACGCCTGAGCGAACTTGATACTGACCTGCAAGCGATTGCCGACATCACCGACATGACGCCGGACAAGTTGCACCAGCGGCATGAAAGTCATCTCAAGTTA
Source organism: Pseudomonas sp. SDO5532_S415 (assembly GCF_054071155.1). NCBI lineage: Bacteria > Pseudomonadati > Pseudomonadota > Gammaproteobacteria > Pseudomonadales > Pseudomonadaceae > Pseudomonas > Pseudomonas sp. SDO5532_S415. Next base: position 5,823 of record NZ_JBSVWS010000156.1, read on the forward strand.
CCTCAGCGAATCAATGACTGTGCCGAGCGCTTCAAAATCGACCGGCGCATCACCGGGATGATCGAGGCGATGAAACGCGCAGAGACCGCGAATACGGAATTTGTTCAGGAGCAGCTGCATACACTGCCCAGATTGCAGGGATGGCCGAAGGCGCGCTTCATTGAAGTGCTCGACGAGAACGACTTGGTCGTTTCTCGCTTCCCCAGGACCGTCCCACACATGGAAGCGGCCAACAGCGTGCAGGTTCATCAAACAGATCTGGATTCGGGGGAGTTGCTTGACACCGTTATCAGTGGCCTCTATCCGACAGAAGTCGAGGGCATCATCGGCGTGACGACCGAATCGAAAGCGCAACGGATGGCGAAGAAGATCGGGGCAAGCCTCGAGAGCGATCGCCGGCCAATGTTTGACTGGCTCTATGAAACCTGGGACGCCAGCGCCACCGCGACCGGTGACGTTGCGAAACTGGGCGAACACGCCGCGGACCTTCCCGTCCGCGTGCGCCAGGAGTTGCTGGACAGTGCCTCTGCCAGGGATCGCAGTTTTCTGTATGACCGCAAGATTCCCGGGATGGATCTCGCCCAACAGATCAATGAGGCGCAGACGACGTTGCGGCAGGACCGCGCACTCACGGGCTTGCACGTCCCGCAGCTGGCCAATGCCGATACCGACAAACTGGCGCTCGGCTTGATGGATCGGGTGCAAGGCTGGGATGACGGCTTCCGACTTGAAGTTCGACAAAAATCAGTCACCGGCACATTGCTGGACAGCGTGGGCGAAGCAGATGCTCAGTCGCGCGAGGTGATCGTCAAGACATCCGCCGGCTATCAAGTCACCCAAACCAATGGCCCTGTGTCCTCCACACTGCAGAGCGACACGCTGCTTCAGGCGATACTGGATGCATTGCCCGCTACTCAACGCACTCGCATGGGTTTCACTGGCAACGATACGCTGGATGTCCCGGCCCTTCGATCACGCCTGTCCAGAGCTGCCACCGGCGATCCTGCGCATACCAGGCGGGTACTACGGGACGAACGCAGTGAAACACCGAAACATCTTTCTGCCTGTATACAGGCTAGCCCTCCCGCGGCGAGTACTTATGCAAGGGGCTTGGTTCGCAAGGTCAGAAAACTCTTTCCGCTGTTCACGCAAGCCCAGGTTTCGTCGTTTCTCGACAACGCTGGCGCTACCCAAATGGAGCGGGAGAAGCGAGTCAGGGAATTGCAGCAGCAACTGAAAAAACTGCTCGGGGTGCTGCGCGCTTGGCGTGACGATGACGTGCAGATGAAGAAGCTGCCGGGGCAACTCGACGATATACGTGTCAGCCGTCGACAGGTGGCTCATGCCATCGAAAACTGCTGGCGCCGGGTAACGCGCCCTGATCAGCCTTCTACAACGCTCGTACTTGAGCACAACCCGGTAGGCCCGTTACCGACGCTGACCGAGCAGGATGTCGCTCATGTTCGCAGCCTTGCCATCAAGGACATGCAGGCCGGCGATGAGCTGGCGTACTTCCTCAAACCGTTCAAAGGGCTTGTCACTCTGGAACTGGACCGCAACAAGCTCACACGATTGCCGGAAATGTTGTCGCACATGCCCGACCTCCAACACCTGAGCCTGGAAAGTAACCAGATAAAGCTGGACCAACATACGTTGCGCAAACTGGCCGACATGCGCAATTTGCGTACATTGGGGCTTAGCGGCAATCATCTGGGCGCCACGATTGATGTCGGCAAAATGCTGGATCTGCAATCTCTGTTCCTGGGCAATACCCACGCCACGGAAATGCCTATTGGCCTTGCCCGCCCACCGTATCTGAACATGGTGGACCTGCGAGGCAACCAGATTCGGGAATTGCCAGATTGGCTGTTCAAGGCACCTCGGCGGTTCACCCAGGCAATCAACCTGCGCTTTAATCCCATTTCCGAGGCGAGCCGTACGAAGCTGAAAAGCTACCGTGACAATACGGGCATTGGAATGGGGCTTCTGGACGATAGAGCCGAGGTGCTCAGTGAGCTGAGGGCTCGAGACCTGTGGATGCCGAAAACGGTTGAAGAAACCTATGCCAGTCGTAATCGTGCATGGCTGGCGCTGAAAAACGAACCCGATTCGACTGGATTTTTTGAATTGCTGTCGGAAGTTGGAAGCTCGGCCGATAGCCGCTTCGTGCACGAAGACATGACCCGCCGAGTCTGGAGTGTCATTGAGGCGACTCAAACCGACTCGGCGTTACGTGCCCAATTGCTGTCCATGGCGGTGAAAGCCAATTGCGCGGATTCAGCGGCCGTGATTTTCAGTAACCTTGAGGTCGCCGTGGATATCGACAAGGTGGTTCGGCTGTCCGCTAATGCCCACGATCAGGCCGCTCGCTTGTTGAGTCTTGGGCGACGCCTGTTCCGTCTGGATTACCTCGCCAGCATCGCTCGCGAACATGTCCAGGCCGATACCACGCTTGATCCGGTGGAAGTGGAGCTGGCCTATCGTACCGGCCTGGCCGACAGGCTCGAACTGGTCGGTCAGCCGCGGCACATGCGCTATGCAACGCTCAGTGGCGTAACACAGGCCAACCTGGATACTGCCTACAGCAAGGTCCTCACCGCGGAAATCTCATCTGAACTATCGACTTACATCAGTGGGCGCACGTTTTGGGGCGATTTTCTGCGCCTGCATCATGGTAAACGGTTCCGCGACCTGACCGCACCTTTTCACGTGCGGATGGAGAAAGCGGCTGAAAACGATCCGACGTTTGGCGCGGACTACCTCGGCGAAGTGAACCGCATTGCAGCTGAACAAAATGAGGTCGAGACCGATTTGTTGAAGCGTCTGACCGAGGTGGCCATGAAGGCTGACGAGTCAAAGACTTGCTTCGCCCTGGATTAAACACCTCATGCCTTGCCTCGAATCAAGCGGCGCAAGGCGAAGCGGTTCGGGTGACAGGCCTCGGCCACGGCTCTGGGCAATGGCAGTGGTTCGTTATCCAGCAAGGCAGCGAGCAATTCGCCTGACAGCGGCGCGGTGATCAGTCCTCGCGAGCCGTGGCCGCTGTTGATGTACAAGCCATCCAGCCAGGGGCAAGGGGTGTCCGGAATTTGCCGGGCATCCTTGCTCAAGGCGCTGTAGGCGAGGGCGAAAGCCTGCGCGTCAGCGAGCGGGCCGACGATCGGCAGATAATCCGGACTTGTGCAACGAAATGCGGCGCGCCCGTCGAGTGCTTCAGGTTGCAGGGTGTCCGCGCCGAGCCGGGCGACCAGATCCAGTGAAATTTCTTCGAGCATCTGCAGGTTGCCGGCATGCTCGGCCGCTGTGGGTGTCAGATCTTCATTGTTGAAATCGAAGCTGGCGCCCAGGGTATGTTCACCCAATCGGGCTGGCGCGACATAACCTTCGGCGCAGACCACGGTGCTCAGGCTTTGGCTCTCAACAGTCTGGGGCAAGCGCGTGATCTGTCCGCGAATGCGCTTGAGCGGCAGCTCGCTGCTGTACGAAAAGCGCTTGATCTCGGCGGCACCGGCCAATACCACCACGGGCGCATCGGCCAGTAACCTGTCGCTATCCCTCGCTTGCCACCGTCCGTCCACGCGACGCAGCTCCAACACATCGTGATGCGTCAGGACCTGAATGTTCGATTGCGTTGCCTGCCATTGGCACAGGGCAGGCGGATGCACCCATCCACCTTCGGGGTAAAACAGGCCGCCTGCCGGCAGCGCGATACCGGCGCGAGCCTCGGCCTGCGCTTGATCGAGTGTGTGCAGCAAGTCTTCGGGAAACGCCGCCGCCAATTGCGCCTGACGTTCGGTTTCCTTGGCATTGAACGCCAGCTGCAGGACCCCGCAATCGTCCCAGTCCACGCCGCGCTGCAAATGTTCGAGCAAGCGCCGGGTATACCCGAATCCACTGACAATCAGTTGCGACAACGCCGTGCCATGGGCCGACAGCTTGAGGTAAAGCACGCCCTGAGGATTGCCCGACGCTTCGCGCGCCGGTGCATCGTGACGTTCCAGCAAGCTGACCTGCCAGCCACGCGCCGCAAGGCTGGCCGCCGTCGCGCAGCCGGCCAGGCCGGCACCGATCACCAGTGCACGACGTTCGCCGGTCAGTGGCGTCGGACGCGTAAACCATGGTTTGGCCATGGCGGGCATCGCGACTTCGTCAGGCCAGCCCAGGAAGGTGCCACGCAGGATTTCCCATTTGTGGCCGATGCCGGGTGTGCGCTTCATCTTGAAGCCTGCTGCATTGAGCAGGCGTCGTACCCAACCAGTACTGGTGAAGGTGCTGATCGTCGCATCCGGCGCTGACAGCCGTGCCAGCTCGGCAAACAGTTCGGCGGTCCACATGTCGGGGTTCTTCGCCGGGGCGAAACCGTCCAGAAACCAGGCGTCAATTTGCGCGTCCAGTTGCGGCAACTGTTCCAGGGCATCGCCAATCAGCAAGGTCAGCGTCACCCGACCATTGGCCAGTGTCAGGCGCTGAAAGCCCTGATGAATCGCCACATACTGTGCGAGCAATTGATCGGCAAACACCTTGAGTTCCGGCCACAGCGCCAGGGCACGCTGCAGGTCGGCAGGGCTCAACGGGTACTTTTCGACGCTGACAAAATGCAGTCGCGCATCGGTCGTCACATGTTGTTCGAACACCTGCCAGGCGCACAGGAAATTCAGCCCGGTGCCGAAACCGGTCTCGCCGATGACCAGCCGACCGCCATTCGGCAGCGCCGCAAAGCGCTCGGCCAAATGGTTCTGTTCGATGAACACGTAGCGGGTTTCGTCCAGCCCCGATTGATCGGAGAAATACACATCATCGAACACTCGCGAATAGGGGCGACCTTGGTCGTCCCAGTCGAGCTGGGCGTGGGGCATTACAGGTTTCATGGCAGGCTCGGCAACGGCAAGGCGGCCATTCTAGCCGATCGCGGGCAAGGTGCTTGATCCATGGCAAAGGACACCTTAGGTGTGTGATGGAAAATCAGTGCTTTTTGTGGCGAGGGAGCTCGCTCCCGCTCGGGTGCGAAGCAGCCGCAAACCGACTGATCGCTTACCCAATGGGAGGTGAGTTTATCGACATCGGGACGGCTTCGCCGCCCAACGGGAGCAAGCTCCCTCGCCACAGGATTTATATCCTCCTCATGTTTGGATTTCCCCCACACAGCAGAGGTCAATCCGCTAGTCTTGCTCAGATCTGGAAGGGAGCCCCCCATGTTCGAATCCGCCGAAATCGATCACACCATCGACAAAGAAACCTACGAAGCCGAAGTGCCGGCTCTGCGCGAAGCCCTGCTCGAAGCGCAGTTCGAACTTCAGCAACAAAAGCGCTTCCCGGTGATCATCCTGATCAACGGCATCGAAGGTGCCGGCAAGGGCGAGACGGTCAAGTTGCTTAATGAATGGATGGACCCGCGACTGATCGAGGTCCGCACCTTCGACCAGCAAACCGACGAAGAACTGGCGCGGCCACCGGCCTGGCGCTATTGGCGGATGCTGCCGGCCAAGGGGCGCATGGGGATTTTTTTCGGCAATTGGTACAGCCAGATCCTGCAGGCCCGGGTCCATGGCGTGATCAAGGATCCCCGGCTGGACCAAGGCATCAACGGTGCCGAACGGCTGGAAAAAATGCTGTGCGATGAAGGCGCGCTGATCTTCAAGTTCTGGTTCCACCTGTCCAAGAAGCAAATGAAAGCACGCCTCAAGGCGCTGGCCGATGATCCGTTGCACAGCTGGCGCATCAGTCCGCTGGACTGGCAGCAGTCCGAAACCTACGACAGGTTCGTCAAATTCGGCGAACGGATTCTGCGTCGCACCAGCCGTGATTATGCGCCCTGGCATGTCATCGCCGGGGTGGATGCGAACTATCGCAGCCTGGTGGTCGGCAAGATTCTGCTCGAAGGCCTGCAAGCCGCGCTGAAACGGCCGAAAATCCACCCGGAAAAAGTCAGCGCCGCGCCGGTGTTTCCCAGCGTTGATCAAGTAAACCTGCTCGATAGCCTTGACCTGACCCTGCGTCTGTCCAAGGACGACTATGAAGAGCAGTTGATCGCCGAACAGGCGCGCTTCTCAGGATTGATGCGTGACAAACGCATGCGCCGCCATGCACTGGTGGCGGTGTTCGAAGGCAATGATGCGGCGGGCAAGGGCGGGGCGATTCGCCGGGTGGCCGCGGCACTGGACCCGCGCCAGTACAACATCGTGCCGATTGCCGCACCGACCGAAGAGGAGCGGGCGCAGCCTTATCTCTGGCGTTTCTGGCGGCATATTCCGGCGCGGGGCAAATTCACCGTGTTTGATCGCTCCTGGTATGGCCGGGTGCTGGTTGAGCGGGTCGAAGGCTTTTGCAGTCCGGCGGACTGGTTGCGCGCCTACAGTGAAATCAACGATTTCGAAGAACAGGTCACCGACGCCGGGGTGATCGTGGTCAAGTTCTGGCTGGCCATCGATAAGCAGACGCAATTGGAGCGCTTCCAGGAACGCGAAGAAATCCCCTTCAAACGCTTCAAAATCACCGAGGATGACTGGCGCAATCGCGACAAATGGGATGACTACCGCGCGGCTGTCGGCGACATGGTCGACCGCACCAGCACCGAGATCTCTCCCTGGACATTGATCGAAGCCAATGACAAGCGCTGGGCGCGGGTCAAGGTCTTGCGCACGATCAACCATGCGTTGGAGGAAGCGTTCGAAAACTCAGACAAGCGAGCGCGCAAGGGCAAGAAGTGAGGCGATGGTTACGCATACGCGGGGTGAATGATTGTCGCGGTCGGTAATTGAGTGGGCTTATGCTCGGGCCATTCCTAACCGACAACAACAATGAGGTATGCCATGCGTGAAGTGGTGATCGTCGACAGCGTGCGGACCGGCCTGGCCAAATCCTTTCGCGGCAAGTTCAACATGACCCGTCCGGACGACATGGCGGCGCATTGTGTCGACGCCTTGCTGGCGCGCACCGGCATCGATCCGGCCAGCGTCGAGGACTGCATCGTCGGCGCCGGCTCCAACGAAGGCGCTCAGGGTTACAACATCGGGCGCAACGTCGCGGTACTGTCGGGCCTGGGCATCGGCACCGCCGGCATGACCCTCAACCGCTTCTGCTCGTCGGGCTTGCAGGCCATCGCCATCGCCGCCAACCAGATCGCCTCGGGCTGCAGCGACATCATCGTCGCCGGCGGTGTCGAGTCGATCAGCCTGACCATGAAAAGCGTCAACACCGACCACCTGATCAACCCGCTGCTCAAGGAGCAGGTGCCGGGCCTCTACTTCCCGATGGGGCAGACGGCCGAAATCGTCGCGCGTCGCTACGACGTCAGCCGCGAAGCACAGGATCTCTACGCCCTGCAAAGCCAGCAACGCACCGCCCAGGCGCAGGCTGACCGGTTGTTCGACGATGAAATCGTGCCGATGGCGGTGAAATACCGCGTTGAAGACAAAGCCACCGGTCAGGTGCAGATCCTTGAGGGCATTGTCGATCGCGATGACTGCAACCGCCCCGACACCACGCTGCAAAGCCTGGCCGGATTGAAGCCGGTTTTTGCTGAAGACGGCTCGGTCACCGCCGGCAACTCTTCGCAGCTGTCCGACGGTGCTTCCATGACCCTGGTGATGAGCCTGGAAAAAGCCCTGGCGCTGGGCTTGAAGCCCAAGGCGTTCTTCCGCGGATTCACCGTGGCGGGGTGCGAGCCGGATGAAATGGGCATCGGCCCGGTGTTCTCAGTGCCGAAGTTGCTCAAGGCCAAGGGCTTGCAGATCGGCGACATCGATTTGTGGGAGCTCAACGAAGCATTCGCCTCGCAGTGCCTGTATGCGCGTAATCGGTTGGAGATCGATAACGACAAGTACAACGTCAATGGCGGCTCGATTTCCATCGGCCACCCATTCGGCATGACCGGTTCGCGTCAGGTCGGGCACATCGTTCGCGAGTTGCAGCGGCGCAATCTGCGGTACGGCATCGTGACCATGTGCGTGGGGGGCGGAATGGGGGCTACCGGGTTGTTTGAGGCGGTGCGCTAAACACCTTGGGTTTTGCATTGACTGATAGATAGCTTTCGCGAGCAGGCTCGCTCCCACATGGATCCTGTG
>NZ_JBSVWS010000157.1:0-13813 GCF_054071155.1 Pseudomonas sp. SDO5532_S415
GCGGCCCTAAAAAATTGTCCAGCCGCAATGCCTCTTTGGGGCCGCTTCGCAGCCCAGCGGGAGCAAGCTCCCTCGCCACAGGTTCAGTGTTTATCTCGGACCTGGGCGTCAGCCGGCAAACGCCCGGCGCCCCGCACTCATCTCGGTGCGCAACTCGCCGATCAGGTCGGAGATAGCCCGCACGCTGGTCAACTGCTCGGTCGATACGCCGCTGATCAGCAGTTCAACCCGGCCGCTGACGGGGTCGTAAACCTCGATGCGCAGCAAGCCTGCGCTTTCCGTGCATTCGCAGGACAGAGGGGTAAATCCGGACTCCACAATGTTGCACAAGACAGAGATGGGAAGCATGGCCGATCCCTCGGACGGATTGGAACCCAATGAGAATAGCCGCGCTTTGCCATTTCTGCGCCAGAAAAAAGCGTTATCCGGTTCTCATTTCAAACACTTTTTCACTCGGAATTTTTCTTCCAGATCCAGTTCCAGAATCCCGGTAGTTGCACCGGTTGCGAACCATCGCGCACGGTGCGCGCCATCGCCGCCCGTTGCAGCGCGGCGGTGTCGTCGTAAAACGGCTGTTGTGCAACTTTCACTCCCGTCGCCCGGGCACTGTCGAGCAGGATCTGCAGGTACTCGCGGGTATGCCGGGCGGTGTAGCGGTTGAGGTCGTGGAAGGTCACCACCACCGGAATCACCCCATCGACCACGGGCAGTTCACCCAGGGCAATGCGCTCGCGCACTTCGGACATCGAGCGCAAGAAGTGAGCCCGCCGCCGGGGGCTGGCGTTGAAGCCCCAGATCTTGCCGTCGTTGGCGCTCAGGTCCGTCAACAGCACATGCAGGCCATGTTGCTGATACGCGGAGAAGGTGCGTTTGTCGTAGTTCCAGAATGGCGGGCGCAGCAGGGTCGGTGGCACACCGGTGATCGCGGCAATGTCGGCGCTGCCGTCGGTGAGTGCCTGTTCGAGTTCCTGTGGGTCGAGGGAACGATGATTGGTGTGCGAAGGCGTCGCGGTGTGGAAGCCGAGAATGTGCCCGGCATCGCGCTCGCGGTGCATGATTGCGCGCCCGATCTCGCTACCGCCGGCCCGCGAGGCACGGGTCTGCACGAAGAACACGGCCTTGATGTCCGCTTGCAGGGGATTGCGCGCCAGACTGTCGAGCACGGTTTCGGTGGGGTTCCAGAAACCCGATGCGCTGGGGCCGTCATCGTAGGTCAGCAGGAAGCGGATCGGCGGTTGGGTTTGCAGACGTTGTTCGGTCTGCGGCGACATTTCGATGGGAGCGGCGATACAGCCCAGCAGACTGACTGCCATGGCACACGCCGATAGAACCTTGAGCCACTGTTTCATGTTTTGCCTTAAGCCAGACCTCTACGAGGCTGTCATCTTACCTGTAGGAGCGAGCTCGCTCGCGATGGTCGTCAACGATTACGCAGACAGCCTGGCACCCCGCGGTGCCCTGTCGTGCATCGCGAGCATGCTCGCTCCTACATTGGTTCCGCTTAGTTCGCCAGTGCCTGCTGGAACGAGCTATCGATGATCGGTGCGGTCGCCAGTGCAGTCGGCAGCGCCTTGACCTTGAACAGGAAGTCCGCGGTGCTCTGCAGATCCTTGGCGGCCTGTGCATCCACCGGGCCGACGGTCATGTGCGCCTGGCGCAACCAGTGGCGCGAGACGTTCTGATCGAGGTTGGCCTTCTTCGCCCACAAATCCGCGTATTCGTCGGTGTTGCTGTCGACCCAGGCCCGGGCCTTTTTCAAGCGCCCGAGAAAATCGGCGATGGCTTCACGCTTGCTGTCGATCGAAGGGGTCGAGGCGGCGATGGCGCTCAGGCCGGGCATCAGGTTCTTGGCGGTGAGAATCGGCCGCGCACCGGAGAACAGGATCTGCTGGGAAATGTACGGTTCCCACACCGGGAACGCGTCGATACTGCCCTGAGGCAACGCAGCGGCGGCATCGATCGGCATCAACTTGATGAAGTCGACATAGTCTTCCGGCAAATCGGCTTGCTCCAGGGCGCGCAAGGTCAGTTGCTGGCTCCAGGCGCCGGGCCAGTAGGCAACTTTCTTGCCCTTGAGATCAGCGATGGTTTTCACCGGCGAATCCTTGGGCACCAGCAAGGCGATGGTGTCCGGGTTCTGCCGCGACACGCCGATCAGCTTGACCGGCGCTTGCTTGGCGGCGAGGAACAGAAAACCCGAGTCACCGAGAAAGCCCAGGTCCAGCGCACCGGTGTTCAGCGCTTCGGCCAACGGCGCGGCGGCCTGGAAGTGCTTCCAATCGACGGTGTAAGGCGCGTCCTTGAGCACACCCGAGGCTTCCACCGACGCACGAATGTTGTAGTAATTCTGGTCACCGACGTGCAGCACGACAGGTTCGGCGGCGTAAGCGATGGGCGTAGCAAACAAGGCGCTGGTCAGCAGACCGCGCACAAATCGGGACAGGTTCATCGGGGGCTCCTTGGGGGTGATTGCCATAGACCATAACGCTCTTACAAATTGAATTTTAAATTCTATTTTTGCATAAGCTAAGCACCCTTCATGGGCTGCTGTTGGCCCAGCAACAGCGCGTCAACACACTGCTTTGTGTCGTACACCCCACTTCCCTGCTGATCGCGGCAAAGCCCTGAAAAGCGTGAGTTCGAAAACATGGCACAGAGCCTGCAATATTCTTTTTATGCAGGATGCAGCCACTCTAACTAATTTTTTGGACATAAGAATCTCGCCGCCTTGCCCGGAGCCGCCCCATGAAGCCCACCTTTCGTTTTTCGACTTTCAGGTACCTGCTCAGCGCCTGCGCCCTGGCCCTGAGCCTGCAACCTTCGGCTCAGGCGGCCGAAGCGCCACCAGCGGAAGTGCATCTGGACTACGCCTACTATTCGCCGGTCAGCCTGGTGCTCAAGCATTTCGGTTTTCTGGAGAAAGCACTGCCACAGACCAGGGTCGGCTGGGTCCTGAGCCAGGGCAGTAACCGTTCGCTGGAGTACCTCAACAGCGGCGGCGTCGACTTTGCTTCGTCCGCCAGCCTCGCGGCGGTACTCAGCCGAGCCAATGGCAGCCCGATCAAATCGGTCTACGTCTACAGCCGCGCCGAATGGACCGCGCTGGTGGTACGCAAGGATTCGCCGTTCAAAACCGTGGCCGACCTCAAGGGCAAGAAAATCGCCGCCACCAAGGGCACTGACCCGTACCTCTTCACCCTGCGCAGCCTGCAGCAGGCCGGTCTGAGCAAGGACGATGTAGAGCTGGTGCACCTGCAGCACCCGGACGGTCGCACCGCACTGGAAAAAGGTGATGTCGACGCCTGGGCGGGGCTCGATCCGCACATGGCTGCCAGCGAGGTCCAGGCCGGATCGCGCCTGCTGTACCGCAACACCGGTTTCAACAGCTATGGCGTGGTCAGCGTTACCGATACCTTTGCCAAGGAACACCCGCAGACCATCGACACTGTCCTGAAAGCCTACGAGCAGGCCCGGGAATGGGCGGTCAAAAATCCTGATGAGTTGGCGAAGCTGCTGGCCACGGAATCCGGCCTGCCGCTGGACGTGGCCAAGCTGCAACTGTCGCGCACTGACCTGAGCAATCCGCAACTGACCACCCGGGATGTGATCGCGTCCAAGGCCGCTGCGCCGATCCTGGTTTCCGAAGAGCTGGTACGGCGTGGGGTGAATGTCGATCAGGTGATCGATCAACTGATCGATACCGGGTTCAAGGAAACCGTGGCCCGCCAGTAAATGCCCGTTAACGGACAGACTGAATCCGCGCCTGCCGCGGATTCGTCGTCGCCGGAGAGTCCAATGTCCAGCAAAAGCAAAACCCTCCCCCCACACCTGGTATTGCCTGCACCGCATCGCCTGAACACCGCCTGGCGCCTGCGCCTCAAGGGCCTGGCGCTGCCGGTGCTGATGCTTCTGGTACTGGAGTTGGTCGTGCGCATCGGCTGGCTGCCGTCCTACCAGATGCCGGCCCCCAGCGAAATCGCCCTCACTCTGCGAGACCTCGCCGAAGGCGCGCTGTGGAAACACATCAGCGCCAGCCTGTTGCGGGTGCTGCTGGGGTTCGCCATCGGCGCCAGCCTGGCCCTGGTGTTCGCCGCCTGGGTCGGTTTGAGCCGTGAAGCCGAAGCCTGGCTGGAACCGACATTCGCCGGCCTGCGTTCGATCCCGAGCCTGGCCTGGGTGCCGCTGCTCTTGCTCTGGCTGGGCATCGACGAAACCTCGAAAGTCGTCCTGATTGCCATCGGCGCCTTCTTTCCGGTGTACCTCAATGGCGTCGCAGCGATCCGCAACATCGACCGCAAACTGGTGGAGGTCGGGCAAATGTACGGTTTCAGCCGCTTTCGCCTGGTGCGACGGATTCTCCTGCCCGCCGCCCTGCCCGGCCTGTTCACCGGGTTGCGCAGCGGCATGAGCCTGGCCTGGATGTTTCTGGTGGCCGCCGAACTGATCGCGGCGACCAAAGGCCTGGGCTATCTGCTCAGTGACGGTCGCGAAACCTCGCGTCCGGACATCGTGCTGGCGGCAATCATCGTGCTGGCGCTGCTGGGCAAACTCAGCGACGGCCTGCTCGCCGGCCTGGAGAAACGCTTCCTGGCCTGGCGCGACACCTTCAACGGCCACCACGCGGGGGATTGAGCCATGACCGAACACCTGCTGGACATCCACGTCGAACGCAAGACCTTCGCCGCGACAACGGTCCTCAACAACATCCACTTGCAGTTGCAGCCCCGGGAAACCGTCAGCCTGCTCGGCCCCAGCGGTTGCGGCAAAAGCACCTTGCTGCGGATCGTCGCCGGACTGGAAAAGGACTTCCAGGGCACCCTGCGCAACCGCGCCGGCGAGGTCGCGTTCGTGTTCCAGGAACCCCGGTTGATGCCTTGGCTGACGGTGGAACAAAACATCGGCTTCAGCGCAGACAACCAGTACGACAAGGCCTGGGTTGCGCAATTGATCGAGGAAGTCGGCCTCGGCGGTTTCGCCAATGCCTTGCCCAAAGCGCTGTCCGGCGGCATGGCACAACGGGTGGCGATCGCTCGCGGCCTCTACTCGCGCCCGCAGGTGCTGCTGCTCGACGAACCGTTCAGCGCGGTGGATGCCTTTACCCGCATGAAGCTGCAAGACCTGCTGCTGCAACTGGCCGAACGCCACGCCATCGCCCTGCTGCTGGTGACCCACGATGTCGATGAAGCGCTGTACCTCAGTGATCGGGTGCTGGTGATGGACAACCGCCCCAGCAGCATCCGTCAGGAACTGGCGGTGACGCTGACGCACCCGCGCGATCGCCGCGACCCGTTGCTGGCCCGGCTCAAGGCCTTGTCGCTGACCGAGTTGCAGCGGGCGCACGTGATTTAAGGGTATTCGCTATTCTGTAGGAGCGAGCATGCTCGCGATGGTCGTCAACGATGGCGATGGAAACCTGACACCCCGCGCAGCACTCAGGTTCATCGCGAGCATGCTCGCTCCTACAATGGAGGATTCGGCCATGTGCGGACGCCTGTCGCAATACCGGGGCATCCACGATTTCGTGGCGGTGCTGAGCATCCCCGACGCGTTGATCAATCACGTCGGCGACCAGCCGTTGGCCCACTACAACGCCCCGCCCACCACGCAACTGGCACTGCTGCATCAGGAGGACGACGGCTTGCATGCCGATTTGCAGCGCTGGAGCTGGCGACCGCACTGGGCGACCGATCGCGCGGCACCGATCAATGCGCGGGTCGAGAAAGTCGCCCACGGTCCGTTCTTCCGGGCGATCTGGCCACACCGCGCGATCTGCCCGATCGACAACTGGTTTGAATGGACCGATGCCGGAGACGGCACACGACAACCCTGGCTGATCCGCCGTCGCGACCGGAAGCCGGTTTTATGTGCGGCAATCGGACAGTTCCCCATCGGCACGGCAGCACCTCGGGACGATGACGGTTTTGTCATCATCACTGCCGACAGCGCAGGAGGGTTGGTGGATATTCATGACCGCCGACCGGTGGTGTTGTCACCCGAGTTGGCGCTGGAATGGCTGGACCCGGCCACGCCCAAGGAGCGGGCCGAGCAAATGGTACTTTTGCAAGGGGAAGACAGTGATGTATTCGAGTGGTACAGGGTCGATAAAGCGCTTAACAATGCCAGAAACCAAGGGGCCGAATTAATTGCAAAGAGCACTTGAACTGTCAGTATCGACAGAACCGCAGGCATAAGTAACAAATCATTGTCAGGCACTGTTACAACGACTGTTTCAACTCATTAACACTTATGAAAGCACATGCGTTTTGTGAATGAACCGCTTGTCCGACAATCCTTTGGTCATACATACATTTTCAATAAGTACGGCTAGCATTCGCGCCGCATTTCCAGTGCCACAGCCAGTTGACCAAAGAGTCAGCAACTCAGGACATCCCGAAAACAACAAGCCTTGCAGAGAACCAAATTGCGCGACGATTTTACAAATAATCAAGTCGTGAGTCTGGCGTGTGTCTATCTCACAAAGACTGAACACTACCAACTCGACTCTTTTATCGGGCAATACATACAAACCCGAAATCTAGGATCAGTCCCCAATATCGACAACCTTCTGAGTTCGACACTTGAAGGCTATCCAGGCAGGCCGCCGGTGATGGTCAACGAGTTGAATGCCTGGATCGACAGGACGCTGGGCTATCGGGCCACTCATCCCGATTTTCTGTCGCTGGAAGACATTTGAACCCCTTTTGAGTACTTGTGGGAGCGAGCCTGCTCGCGAAAGCGTTGGGTCAGACAATTTATTCGTTGACTGACACACTGCCTTCGCGAGCAGGCTCGCTCCCACAAAAAATCTCCCTTGCTCAGGGTTCCAAAAATATCTCAGAATTTGCGGTCAGGCTCCGACAGTTCCGTGCCATCGTCAGGGTGCTTCCAGTCCGGCACCGAACGCTTCTGCTGCTCAATCTCTTCTTCCGTCGGCTCATCCACATCTTCTTCGGGATCCAGACGCTTGGGTTCATTGGCCATGCTCACCTCTCTTCCTGAAGGGATCGTTCATCAACCTTAAGCGTAGAACAATTTCCCACGCCCCGACTTACAGCCACCAACGCAGCAAAAAGAAAAACCCCATGCTCAACAACATGCTGAGCAGGGTATTGCGGGTGTACAGCACCAGGCCGACGGCCACCAGCGAGCTGATCAGGTAGGGGTTATCCCATTGCAGATTCAGCTGTTTCTCGGGCATGAACACGATCGGCCCGCAGATCGCGGTCAACATCCCCGGCACGGCGAAACCGAGAAACTGCCGGGCATTGCTGCTCAGGCGCACCGGCAGCCGCGGCTCCAGAAAGACATAGCGGTTGAGGAACACCAACACGCCCATGCCGATAATCACCGCCCAGACCATCATGTGCGCGCTCCCCGGAATTTGTTGCAGATAAACCCGGCGGTCATCCCCGCCAACCCCGACAGCACCAGCGCCGAGCCCCATTGCCAGTAGCTGAACAGCACCGAGCAGAACAACGACACCGCGACGCAGACCACGGTCGGCACATTGCGTACCACCGGGGTGATCAGGGCGATGAAGGTGGCGGCGATGGAGAAGTCCAGACCCAGGTGCTCAAGCCCCGGAATGCTGCTGCCGAGCACGATCCCGGCCAGGGTGAAGAGGTTCCAGGCGATATAGAACGTCAGGCCCACGCCAAGGGCATACCAGCGGTCGAACTGTTGTTTGTCGTGCTGGCTGGTCAGTGCGAACAATTCATCGGTGAGCAGAAATCCCAGGCCCACCCGCCAGCGTCCCGGCAATGGCGAGATCACCGAACGCATGCTCATCCCGTAGAGCAAATGCTGGGACGTCAGCAACAAAGTGGTCAGCAGGATCGAAAAGATCCCGGCCCCGCCCTTGAGCATGCCGATGGCCACCAGTTGCGCAGCGCCGGCAAACACGATGCTCGACAGGCCCTGGCCTTGCAGGGGCGTCAGATTGGCTTCGATCGCCATGGAACCTGCCAGCAAGCCCCAGGGCGCGGTCGCCAGGGACAGCGGCATGATCGCCGCAGCACCGCGCAGGAACGCCGTGCGCGGCAAGTGTGAATTGGACATAACGCTCTACAACCAGGGAAAAGACCTCAGACTGTGCCAGCAGTCGCGGCCAATGGCTTGAACAATCTTGCGCATCTTGCCACTCATCGGCTGCCCGCTTGCTTCGAGTACCATGGAGCCATTCACCTGACGCCTGCGGGAGTCGACATGCTCTACCGAATCGCCGCCGATGGACTGGTGCTGTTTCACCTTTCGTTCATTCTGTTTGTCGTGTTCGGCGGGCTGCTGGTGCTCAAATGGCGCCGCTTGATGCGGTGGCACCTGCCCGCTGCCGCCTGGGGTGTGGCCGTGGAACTGTTCCACCTGCCCTGCCCGTTGACTCGCTGGGAAAACCTGATGCGACACGCTGCCGGGCAAAGCGGTTACGGCGCCGGTTTCATCGAACACTATGTGTGGCCGGTGATTTATCCGACCGGCCTGACTCCGACTATTCAGCTTTGGCTGGCCGGTGCGGTGCTGGTGATCAACGCAGTGGTCTATCTTCGAGTGTTCAGGGCGCTTTAAAAGATCGCAGTCTGTTGCGACCCGGTTCGGCAAGTCGCCGTCAGTTGGCAATGACGCTCATGTTGCGCCCGCTGGCCTTGGCCACGTACAGCGCCTTGTCGGCGGCACCGATCAAATCCTCGGTGCTGGTTTGTGATGCCGGATCGTAGCCGCACACACCGACGCTCACCGTGATCACGGCTTCCGGGCTTTCACTGTGCGCAAGACCTGCCGTCTGCACCGCGCGGCGGACTTTCTCCGCTACCAGAAACGCTCCCACGTAATCGGTGCCGGGCAGCACCACGGCGAACTCTTCGCCACCAAAACGCGCGGCCAGGTCACCGGGGCGCTTGATGTGCTCGATGATGATGGCCGCGATATTGCGCAAACACTGATCACCGGCCAAATGGCCGTAGTGATCGTTGAACGCCTTGAAATGATCGACATCGATCATCAGCAGTGCCAGACCGGTCAGGTTGCGCCGGGCGCGCCCCGTTTCCGCCTGAATGAACAGATCGAACTGGCGCCGGTTGGCCAATCCGGTGAGTGCATCTTCCAGGGCCAGCAATTCCAGGTTTCGATTGAGTTCGAGGAGCTTGTCCTGGGACCCGAGCAACTCGACCTGGATGCGGTTCTGTTGCTTCATCAACTGCATCAGGCGATAACCGAGTACCCCGAGAAACCCGAGCAACAACGATACGATCACCGCACTGAGCATTGACTCCTTGCGCCAGCCGGCCAGCACTTCGTCCTTGTTCAACGCGACAAAGATAATCAATGGATACCCCTCGACCCGGCGATAACCCACCACTCGCTCGACGCCATCGATGATCGACTTGATCGTCGCCGTGCCCGAACCGGCCTGGGGCAGCAACTGGGTGAACAGCGGGCTCCTGGCCAGGCTGGTGCCGATGTCCGCCTCGCTGAACGGACGACGCACAATGATGGAGGCATTGTCGGCGATCAGGTTGATCACACCGTTACTGCCCATGTCGATACTGTCGTAGAGCTGCAGGAAGTGCGTGAGGTAAATCGTCGCCAGCGCAACGCCGGCGAAACTGCCATCGGGGTGATTGACCCGCCGCGACACCGTCATGATCCATTCGCCGCTGGAACGGCTCTTGATTGACGGACCGATATGCGGACCGCGGTCCGGGTGATCGCGATGGTAGATGAAGTACTCGCGGTCGGAATTGTTGGCGACGCCGACCTCGGCACCATTGGAATTGGCGATCCACTTCCCGGTTTCGTCATATACGAACAAGCCATGGAGCTGGCTCAGCTCACTTCGCTGGGCACTGAGCAAGCGTTGCAGGCGATTGAGCCGGCCTTCTTCAATGCCGTCGTTTTCCAGGCGATCGACCAGGCTGAACAGCAAGGTATCGGCCTGCTTGATCGACGCCTGAGCCTGGGAGGCCAGGGTCTGCGCAAGGTTGGACATCGCCACTTCCTTGTCCTGCAGATGATACTGCCGCGCGCTCCAGACTTCCCAGCTGACAATCAGCGCCATCGACAGGCACACCGCAACCAATAGCGTCACCGCCGCGCGAACCTTGAGCCTGGCAACGCCGGGCCGGTTTTTTTCGATGCGGTCGTAGATTGATGGGTGCCCCATGACGTTCGCTCCTTGAATCGTGTTGACAGACGCCTGCGGTTTACCGCGACGCCTGCTTCACAGCCTCGATCCAGACCGGGTCCAGCCGCGTCTGTTCAGTGTCGATACCCAGCGCTTGCATCCGCGCCTTGTGCTGATCCATTTCCCGGATCAATTGCCCATGATCGCTGGAGTTACCGTCCAGCTGGTGCATTTGGTTCAAACCCAGATGATAGAACCGTAGCAGCTTCATTGCGCTCGGATCACCTGCATCAACCGCCGCCGTGAGGTGATGCATGACGTTGGTGACGCTCATCAGACTGCGCTTGAGCTGCCAGCTGTAGACCGCCGGCGCCATCCATGCCTGAGTCCAGAACACCTTGCGCATCAGCGCTGCCATCACCAGTACGGCGGCAAACACGCCGCCGATGTTGAAGCGCAGATTGTCCCCGCCAGGCGTACCGAACAACGCCACCGCCGTGGTGGACAGCACCATTGCCAGTGCCAGGAAAATCAGCGCGATGATCAGCGTGCTGCGTCGCGTCTGTTGCCGATAGGTTTCGGCGTTCATCGGCTGGATTTCGAACATTACGTCGGTTTTCCTTCAATCACGGACAAAAAGAGTGCAGGCATTATCGCCTCTGCGAGGGATTTAGCTATGCTGGGGCTCCTTTTCATCTTTTCATCGTCAAACGGGGGACGTGGCGAGACCGCGCAGTTCGTGCCATCTTCTTTCATGGATACACACTATTCGGATGCCATTCGTTATTTCTGTGGGAATGACATCGTTTTAAGGATCATTGAATGACCCAACGACAAGTAATCAACGCTTCGGTCAGCCCGAAAGGCAGCCTGGAAACACTCTCCCAACGGGAAGTCCAGCAACTGAGCGAAGCCGGATCCGGCAGCACCTACGACATCTTCCGCCAATGCGCCCTGGCCATCCTCAATACCGGCGCCCACGTCGATAACGCCAAGACCATCCTCGAAGCCTACAAGGACTTCGAAATCCGCATCCACCAACAAGACCGAGGCGTACGCCTGGAACTGCTGAACGCCCCGGCCGACGCTTTCGTCGACGGCGAAATGATCGCCAGCACCCGTGAAATGCTGTTCAGCGCCCTGCGCGACATCGTCTATACCGAAAACGAACTCGACAGCCAACGCATCGACCTGAGCACCTCCCAGGGCATCAGCGACTACGTGTTCCACCTGCTGCGCAATGCCCGCACCCTGCGTCCCGGCGTCGAGCCGAAGATCGTGGTGTGCTGGGGCGGTCACTCGATCAATACCGAAGAATACAAATACACCAAGAAAGTCGGCCATGAACTGGGCCTGCGCAGCCTGGACGTCTGCACCGGTTGCGGCCCCGGCGTGATGAAAGGCCCGATGAAAGGCGCCACCATCGCCCACGCCAAACAGCGCATCCACGGCGGCCGTTACCTGGGCCTGACCGAACCCGGGATCATCGCTGCCGAGGCGCCGAACCCGATCGTCAACGAACTGGTGATCCTGCCAGACATCGAAAAACGCCTGGAAGCCTTCGTGCGCGTCGGCCACGGTATCATCATCTTCCCGGGGGGCGCCGGTACGGCCGAAGAGTTCCTGTACCTGCTGGGCATCCTGATGCACCCGGGCAACGAAGGCCTGCCCTTCCCGGTCATCCTCACCGGCCCGAAACACGCCGCACCGTACCTGGAACAACTCGACGCCTTCGTCGGCGCCACCCTGGGCGAAGGGGCCAAGAAGCATTACCAGATCATCATCGACGATCCGGCGGAAGTCGCCCGGCAAATGACCCTGGGCCTCAAGGCAGTCAAACAGTTCCGCCGCGAGCGCAACGATGCGTTCCATTTCAACTGGCTGCTGAAAATCGACGAAGGTTTCCAGCGCCCGTTCGACCCGACCCACGAAAACATGGCCAACCTGAAACTGAGCCGCGACCTGCCCGCCCACGAACTGGCCGCCAACCTGCGCCGCGCGTTCTCCGGCATCGTCGCCGGCAACGTCAAGGACAAGGGCATCCGCCTGATCGAAAAACACGGGCCTTACCAGATCCGTGGCGATGCGGCAGTGATGCAGCCGCTGGACCAACTGCTCAAGGCCTTCGTCGCCCAGCACCGGATGAAACTGCCCGGTGGCGCGGCGTATGTGCCGTGTTATCGAGTGGTTGCCTGATTGCTTTTCTGTAGGAGCGAGCTCGCTCGCGATGGACGTGAACGATAACGCGTGTTTCCTGATTAAACGCGTCGCCTTCAAACCCATCGCGAGCAAGCTCGCTCCTACACAGGGTGCACAACAACGAATACAAGGGATCGACCGATGGACCACGTCAACCACATCCTGATCGTCGACGACGATCGCGAAATTCGCGAACTGGTCGGCAATTACCTGAAGAAAAACGGCCTGCGCACCACGGTGGTTGCCGACGGCCGGCAAATGCGCAGCTTTCTGGAAGCCAATCAGGTAGACCTGATCGTGCTCGACATCATGTTGCCCGGCGACGACGGTCTGGTGCTGTGCCGCGAGTTGCGTTCAGGCAAACACAAAGCCACGCCGATCCTGATGCTCACCGCGCGCAACGACGAAACCGACCGCATCCTGGGCCTGGAAATGGGCGCCGACGACTATCTGACCAAGCCCTTCGCCGCCCGTGAACTGCTGGCGCGGATCAACGCCGTGCTGCGCCGCACCCGCATGCTGCCGCCCAACCTGTTGGTCACCGAAAGCGGCCGCATGCTGGCCTTCGGCCGCTGGCGCCTGGACACCACCGCTCGCCACCTGCTCGATGAAGACGACACGCTGGTTGCCCTCAGTGGCGCCGAATACCGACTGCTGCGGGTGTTCCTCGATCACCCGCAACGGGTATTGAGCCGCGACCAGTTACTCAACCTGACCCAGGGCCGCGACGCCGACCTGTTCGATCGCTCCATCGACTTGTTGGTGAGTCGGCTGCGTCAACGGTTGAAGGATGACTCACGGGAGGCGACCTACATCAAGACCGTGCGCAGTGAAGGCTATGTTTTCTCCTACCCGGTGGAAATGCTCGAAGCGTAGAAATGCGCGAAACGCAGGAATCAACATTTTTCCAGGGGTTTGTATCCTTCTGTATATGAACCCCGCCCGGATACGCAAAAACCGATTTCGCGCTGTTCAAGCACACATCAGCGATACACCCCGGCGTTTAACTGTGACCACCAGCTAGCACGAGCTACTGACCACTCACTTATTAAGCGCACGGAGAATCAACCATGTTCAACTTCTCGAAAGTTTCGTCCCTGGCACTCGGCCTGGCACTGGTGGGCGGTCTTGGCCTGTCGAACCTGGCATCGGCCAACACCTCGAGTGTCGCCTCCCAAAGCACCATCAAGGTCTTGGTGGCCGAAGGCGGCTCGGACCGCTTGCAACAAAATCGCGTGGCTGAAGGCGGTGCCGATCGGTTGCAAGAGTTGCGTGAACGGGTCGCTGAAGGTGGTTCCGATCGCCTGATCCAGAATCGTGTTGCCGAGGGTGGCGCCGATCGCTTGCAGGAACTGCGTGAGCGCGGCGCTGTAACCGTCGCGGAAAACCGCGCCGAGTTCGGTTCGAAATACCAGCGCTACTGATCGCGCTCTCAAAAACAATACAGATCAATTGTGGGAGCGAGCCTGCTCGCGAATGCGGTCGACCAGTCGATGA
>NZ_JBSVWS010000158.1:0-13798 GCF_054071155.1 Pseudomonas sp. SDO5532_S415
GTTTTGTGTTCACTGAAGATCCAGTGTGGGAGCGAGCCTGCTCGCGAAGGCATTTTGTCAGGCGCTACAAAACCGAAAAGTTGTAGCTGATGATCAACCGGGTCTCATCCACATCCCGGGCGAATTTTTCGTAGTTGGTCCGATACGTCGCGTTGCGCAAGCGCAGGCTGACATCCTTGAACGCCCCGCTCTGCACCACGTACTTGAGTTCGCTGTCGCGCTCCCACTCCTTGCCTTCCTGATCGCTGCCCGGCACCTTGATGTGGTCGCCATTCACGTAGCGGGTCAGGAACGTCAGGCCGTTGAGGCCGATGGCCTTGAAATCATAGTCGTAACGCAACTGCCATGAGCGCTCTTGCGCGGCGGCAAAGTCGTTGACCTGCACGTAGTTGACCAGATACGGATTGGTGCCATCCAGGTACGGCATCGAGTTGTCACCGTTCATGCGCTGCCAACCGGCGCTGAACGTATGGCCGCTGATGGCGTAGGCTAGCATCCCGCTCAGCGCCCGGTTGTCGATGGAGCCCGCGCGGGCCGCGCCGCTGTCGGCACTCTTGAGCAAGCGCAAATCGGCCTTGAGCACGCCGCCGCCCAAGGGCTGGTTGGCCAGCAAGCCGAGAAAATGCTGGCGGTAGATGTCTTCGAGTTCGGCGTAGTGATACTGGCCGGTCAGGCGTTCATTGATCTTGTAGTCAAAGCCATACATATCGAAATGATCGGCTGTGATGTTGCAGGCATAGCGCTTGTTCTTGCAGTGCACGCGGATGTCCTGGGAATCCGTGGAATCCCGGGCGGTGTACTTGTCCAGGCGCGCGGCCATGAAGGACAGATCCTTGACCTCCCTGGACGTAAGCATCGCGCCGTTGAACATCGTCGGCAGCAGACGTCCGTCGTTGTATTTGAGCAACGGCACGTCCGGCAACAACGCGCCGTACTTCAACACGCTTTGCGAGACCCGGACCTTGGCGGTCAGGCCGAGCTTGGCGTATTGGTCCACCGAGCCTCGCGGGTTACTGCCGCTGGAGGGTAGCAGGCCGCTGTTGCTACGGTCCGGGCTGGAGTCGAGCTTGATACCGAGCATGCCCAATGCATCGACACCAAACCCGACCGTACCCTCGGTGTACCCCGATTGCAGGTTGAGAATGAAGCCTTGGGCCGACTCTTCGCGCTTGGACGCGCCTTGCTCGGTAGACGTGTGCCCGTCACGAAAATCACGATTGAAATACACCGTGCGCGATTCGATGTTTGCCTTGCTGTCATCGATGAAACCGCTCGCTTGAGTCGGTCCGGTAAAACCGGCACACAGGACTAAAGCGCCGAAGCCGAGTGACTGGCGCGCGGTGATCAAGGTAAAGGGGGGACGCATGAAAAACTCCAACAGTGCTGCGCGGACGCCAGGGCGCACGCAGCCAAAAATAGCCTTCGCCCGGACCAGTGGCTGGCCGGGGAAGTGAACACGCGGGGGTGAAGGGCAATGATGGCAGAGGGCTTTTCCTGAATGCAGACGACTTTAGTCTGAACGGGATTGGAATGTTGTAAGAGCGAGCTCACTCGCGAGAAACCCCAGGGCACCGCTGGGCGTCTGACCTCACGCGTTATCGTTCACGTGCATCACAAACCCATGCTCGCTCCTGCAGGAGAACCGCCAAACGGTAGTGGCAAAGCGACAGGTGGCGTTCAGGTGGGTTAACCAATGCTTAATCGTGCGGTCCAACACTTACTGGACCGCACGCCTTCAGAGTCCTCTGACGCCCAGTGCGGCAGGTTCGACGACACGTCGAGCAACCTTGCGACTGCACTGGAGATTGCCTCATGAACTCGCGCGCCCTGCTCGTTTCCGCTGCCTTTGTGTGTGTCTCGTTTACCGGTCTGGCCCAGGCCAACGACACCACCTCCTCTCAAGCCGTGCCCTCTTACCACTACGGCATGCCTCTGCATGTAGGCAAGGTCATTGCGCTGACCGAACCCGACACACTCGACTGTGAAGTGATCACTGCGAAAATGACCTACATCGATGATCAGTCGGGTAAACCTGCGGAGCTCGCTTACCGGAAACTTTCTGACGCCTGCAGTTATCAGAACTGACGGAAAAGTCTGAAATAACGCCTTGCGGTATTCGCGTGAGGGATCTGACGCTATGCTCTGGATCCCTCACTGCCGCAAGGATCAGCCATGCAGTTCTCGTTTCGCACGTTGTCGATTTTTACCGCCGTTTTGTGTCTGTTGCTGGCCTTGATCTGGGGTGTAATACCCGACTGGATGCTGGCCACCTGGGATATCGACTATTCACTGGCGGCAGGTCTGATTGCCCGACGCACGGCGGTGCTGTTTCTGGCGTTGGGCGTGATGTTTTATCTGGTGCGCAACGAAGCGCCCTCTGCGACTCGCAATGCGCTGAGCAATGGCTTCATGGTCGGATGCTGGGGGTTGGCGGTACTGGGCTTCGGTGAATGGCTCAATGGCCATGCCGGACCGGGTATCTTGCTTGCGGTCGGAGTGGAACTGGCGCTGGGCCTGGCTTTTTTTCAGACCCGGCGCGTGTCGGTGGAGTTCGAAGCCGCGGGTTAAAGTGCTTTACGCATCGGCTGGGTATGCCCGGGTTCGATGTAGTGATGCTGAAGATCGGTGCGCAACCCTGCGATCAGTTCGTTGATTTCCCGACAGCCATTGAGTCGCCGGGCATCGATACCCGTCTTCAACAGATCCAAATGGTCGGTTTCCCCATCGGCGTACACTTTTACGGTCATCGACAAATCCGGCGACAGCGTGCATTGGCAGCGTCTCGGCAGGAAACTGCTTTCAATGATATTGCGAAGTTCCAAGGCAGAAAGAAACATGGCGACCCTCTCCTTTTGTGAGACTGCCAATCAACCATCGGCGCTGACTCATTTGATATCCCGGTCAGCTCAAGAACAGATACAGCATAAAACATGCCTTGGAATGCGCCCGGTTGTTCATCGGTAAATCAAGGTTTTGTGTAACCTCGCATTAACACCTGCCATGCAATTTGCAAAAAAGCGCCTGCGATCACCGTGCAATTTGCACACACTTGCCTGTTTGCAATAGTTGAGACGGCGTAAAAAATTCGACCTGCGGCGTCGGGTCAGCTCGACAAAGCTGTCATGGAGTAACCGGATTATCGTGCCGGAGCGGACCTTCATGTGTCCGCTGCTGGCCACCACCTTCACGCCGGAACGTCACTTAACCCGGCGCGTTCTGCCACATACCGCAAACTGTCGAAATTGATGTTGGCGCCAGAATCTATGGCCACGAGGCTCTGGCCCCGGGCGCCGGTGCGCGCTACGTACTGCTTGATCCCAGCCACGGCCAGGGCGCCGGAAGGCTCGGTGATCGAACGGGTATCGTCGTAGATATTCTTGATCGCGGAGCAAAGTTCATCATTGCTGACTGTCAGCACTTCATCGACGCAAAACCGGCACAATTCGAAGCCATGGGCACCGATTTGCGCGACCGCCACGCCATCGGCAAAGGTGCCCACGGTGGGCAGGACCACACGCTCATCGACTTGTAGCGCTGCGCGCAAGCAAGCGGAATGTTCTGACTCTACGCCGATGATGCGCACTTCAGGCCGCAGGTATTTGACGTACGCCGCGATGCCGGCGATCAAGCCGCCACCTCCCACCGGGACAAAGATCGCGTCCAGCGCCCCCTGATGTTGGCGCAGGATCTCCATGGCGACAGTGCCCTGTCCGGCGATCACATCCGGATCGTCGAAGGGCGAAACAAAGGTCTTGCCGGTTTGCTGTGCCAGTTCCAGCGCATGGGTCAAGGCAAACGGAAAGCTCTCACCGTGCAGCAATGCCTCGGCGCCGCGACTGCGCACGCCCAGCACCTTTAACTCCGGCGTGGTGGCAGGCATGACTATCGTGGCCTCGATGCCTAACTCCCGAGCTGCCAGTGCCACGCCCTGGGCATGATTGCCGGCCGAAGCGGTGATCACGCCGCGAACTTTTTGCGCGGCGCTCAGGTTCACCAGTTTGTTGTAGGCACCACGGATCTTGAAGGAAAAGGTCGGCTGCAGATCTTCGCGCTTGAGCAGAATCTTATTGCCCAGCGCCTGGGACAACGCGGGGGCCGGTTGCAGCGGCGTACACACGGCCAGTTCGTAGACCGGCGCGGCGAGGATCTTTTTGACGTAATGCTCTAGCAGGGTCTGTTGGGCGGTGGCGCTCATGTTCGTCTCCTGATATTGATCAGAACCCCGAGACAGAAAATGAAAACCCGCCTCTAGGGCGGGTTGGGTGCTGCAGTCGTGAGCTAGCCCGCCAAATGAGGAATGGCGGTAATAATGCTTGGCTGGCAGCGCAATACTGTGGAAGTCATGCCCGAAAACTAGCCGGGTGCTGATGGCAAGTCAATGGCTAATGTCCATCGGCCGCTGTAGGCTGGCAATTCTGCTCATCGTCCCAAGGAGGGAAACCATGAAGCCTGTCGCCCTACCCCTGATTGCCCTGATTGCCTTTGCCGGCTACACCGTTTCGGTGATGCTCCAGGCCGAACAGTCTTTGATCGATTTTGGCATCAGCCTCATGTCACGCCCGGATACAGCGCAGGTGGTCATTGATCTTTATTTGCTGGCGACGCTGGCCGGCATCTGGATGTACAAGGATGCGCGCAAGCGCGGGAAATCGGGCTGGTCGGTGGTGCCGTATCTGGTGGTTACTGCTGTATTTGTGTCGGTTGGGCCGTTGTTGTATCTGGTGGTGCGTAATCTCAAGGCCATCAAAAAATCGGTGAGTGTTTCGCAACAGGGCTGATCCCGAATTTGAAGTACTGTTGGTATTGCCTTCGCGAGCAGGCTTGCTCCCACGGAAAGCAGTAACGCCGCAGATCCACTGTGGGAGCGAGCCTGCTCGCGAAGACGGTCTTACAGTCACCTGATTCATTTCGCCAAGCGCTTCAGCCCAAGCACCATCACCCCCGCCCCCAGCATCATTGCGCTCAGAAACATCGGATAGGAAACCCACCACGGCGTACCTGCCGTCATCATGCTGAACTCGGACATGCCGCCAATGCTCGCGATCAGGTTCAACGGCAGGAATACCACGTTGATCAACGTCAACTTGCGTAGCAGGTTGTTCATGCTGTTGTTCATCAGGTTGCCACGCGCGTCGATCAGCCCGGAGAACACCGTCGAGTAGATTTCAGCCTGTTTGTAGCACTGGTTGTTTTCGATGATCAGATCGTCGATCAGGCCAATGGCATGGGCGTCGAAATGTTCCTTTTGCGCATGGTTGCGCAGCCGGGTCAGGACTGCACCATTGCTGTGGATGGCGTTGATGTAATAGATCAGGCTTTCGCTGAGATTGAACATCTGGATCAGGTGCTGATTCTGCATCGATGCGTTGAATTTCTGTTGCAACTCCCGGGCAACCAGCTTGATGACTTTCAGGTGACCCAAATAGTGATGGATGTTGTTGAACAACAGATCAAGTAACACATCCTGCGGCGTGTTCAATGCCTTTCCCCTGCCGAGCCCATTGAGCGGTGCGTCGTCAGTGGCGATTACCAGCAGTCGATCCGCACAAAACAGCAGGCCGCAGGACGATACTTCGAAAGACAGACTACCGGCACCCGAGTAGTTTTCCGGGCGCTTCCAGATCAGGAACAGGTTGTCGGGGTGGAACTCGATCCGTGAAACCTCATCGGGGTCAAGCGCCGAAGCCAGGGCATGCTCATCAAGCTTGAAGTGACTGTGCAGCAGGTCCCGCTCGGCGGCATCGGGGTTGCTGAACAACATGACGTCGGCATCCAGGCGATCAACGGCGTGCAACGCGCCATCCGCCAATTGAAAACGCTTGATCATCGGCCGCTCACCAGGCCTGGCCGCGACGTTTAAGCTCCAGGCGGCGAACGAACTCTTCCAGCACCAATGAATACAGGTCGTCCTGCAGGTAGGCGTCTTCGATGCCGGCGTCCAGGTTCGGGTTGTCGTTGACTTCGATCACCACCACTTTGTCGCCGGACTGCTTGAGGTCGACCCCGTAGAGGCCATCGCCGATCAGGTTGGCGGTTTTGACCGCCAGTTCCACCACTGCCCGCGGCGTTTCGTGAACCGCCAGGGTGCGGCATTCGCCGTTGATGGCCTGGCCCTTGGCCTTGTGGTTGTAGATTTGCCAGTGGCCCTTGGACATAAAGTACTGGCAGGCAAAGATCGGTTTGCGGTTGAGCACACCGATGCGCCAGTCGTATTCGGTGTAAAAGAACTCCTGTGCCAGCAACAGTACCGAGTGTTCGAACAGCTCGGCGGTGGCTTCGAGCAGCGCTTGCTGGCTTTCGACCTTGATCACGCCTCGGGAGAAACACCCGTCGGGGATTTTCAACACCAGCGGAAATCCCAGCCGTTCGCCAACCCGTTCGAAGTCTTCCGGTCGCTCCTTGTAGAGGATTTCGGTGGCGGGCATGCCCAGTTGATGGCTCTTGAGCAGGTCGGTCAGGTACACCTTGTTGGTGCAACGCAGGATCGACGCCGGGTCGTCCATCACCACCAGTCCTTCGCTCTCGGCCTTCTTGGCGAAGCGGTATGTGTGGTTGTCGACGCTGGTGGTCTCGCGGATCAACAGGCCGTCGTACTCGGCAATCCGTGCGTAATCCTTGCGTTCGATCAATTCGACGTCGATACCCAGCGTCCTGCCGACCCTGACAAAATTGTCCAGCGCCTTGGCATTCGACGGCGGCAAAGCCTCCTGGGGATCGTGCAGGATGGCCAGGTCATAACGGGCCAGCCGTCGTGAACGCGGCAGGCGCCAGATCTTGCGACTGAAACTGTCCAGGGAATGGGCGAATTGATCTTCCTGATCCTCTCGCAACTTGTGCAGTGCGCCGGACTTTATGCCTTCGATGTGCCAGCCATTCGTTCGGCGAAATTCAACTAACAAGATAGGGCAGGCAAAGACTTCGAATAACTGTCGGGCCAGATCCTGCAAGGGTTCAATATGGGTCTTGCCGAAATAAAGTGTCAGGGTAAAACCCTCGGTGTCGCTGTAAGCATGATGGCTGAGGGCTTTTTCCAGGGCTTTATCCAGATCGTCCAGCGCCAATCCATACAGGGATTTCCGGGTCAGTTCGCTGATAGTCCGCACCGACGGAATGACCTTGTGCCCGCGGGCTTCGCCCAGCAGCGAGCAGTAATAACCGTGCCCCAGGTACTTGTAGCTGCGGCACAGGTTGATGACCTGAACGCGCTTGCCTTGCTCATTGTCGCGGGTTTGTTCCAGGTATTCCTGAGCCGTGACGATGTCTTCGCTGGGAAAATAAGAGGCCCAGTCTTCCTTGCGTTCGACGATGATAATCAACTGGCTCGAAGTTCTGCTGGTGTCTTTTAAATAAGTTGCCGCTGGCAAAGTTTGCTCGGATACTTCGCGCCAATGACCTTGTACCGCTGACATAGTGATTGATCCGTTGGAGAACAAGACCTTTCCTATTAAGCACGAGATTTTTTGAAAGTCTCGTTCCGTTACGCAACTTTTACGGCGGTCATATGAATACCCTTTTTCGTTCGGCGGTAATCAAAGACTTACCCGCTTTATTGCAACTGGAAGAGCAATGCTTCACCACAGACCGGCTCAACCGTCGCAGCTTTCAATGGATGATCAGCCGCGCCCACGGACAACTGCTGGTGGCCCAACGCGGTGAGCATCTGTTGGGTTATGCGGTGGTGCTGTTCCACCGAGGCACGTCGCTCGCGCGTCTGTATTCGATTGCCATCGCGGCCCAGGCCCGGGGCAATGGACTGGGCAAGCAGTTACTCGATCGCGTCGAAGCCTGCGCTCTAGAGCACGATTGCGCCTATTTGCGCCTGGAGGTGCGGATCGACAATCCAGGGGCGATTGCTCTGTATGAGCGTAATGGTTACCAGCGCTTTGCCTTGGTGAAAGACTATTACCAGGACCATGCCGATGCATTGCGCCTGGAAAAACGCATCCTGTGGCGAGGGAGTTTGTCGGATCGCCGCACCGTCCCGTTCGGCGGCGCAGCCGTCGCAAGACCTGTTTGCACGATGAGCCAGAAAGAATGCCGGGGGGCGCTTCGCACCCCAACGAGAGCAAGCTCCCTCGCCACAGGATCAAAAGCTACTTGAGGCCGATCTTGTACAACGCCCCGTTCTCTTCATCGGTCAGCACGTACAAATACCCATCCGGTCCCTGCCGTACATCGCGGATGCGCTTGTTGAGTTCGCCCAGCAAGCGCTCTTCGTGAACGACCTTGTCGCCGTCGAATTGCAGGCGGATCAGTTCCTGGGTCACCAGTGCGCCGATAAATGCGTTGTGCTGCCAGGCCTTGAAGCGATCCCCGTCGTAGAACGCCATGCCGCTCAGCCCCGGGGATTTTTCCCAGACATGGTGCGGCCGGAGGGTGCCCTCGGCGGTTTTTCCGTTGGCTTCCGGGATCGGCAGGCCGGAATAGTTGATGCCGTGGGTGGCCAGCGGCCAACCGTAATTCTTGCCACGTTCAATGATGTTGACCTCGTCGCCGCCCCGGGGACCGTGCTCGTTTTCCCAGAGGGTGCCGGTCCAGGGATTGAGCGCCGCGCCTTGCGGGTTGCGAACGCCGTAGGCCCAGATCTCCGGGCGCACACCCGCCTGACCGACAAAGGGGTTGTCGTTCGGCACCTTGCCATCCGGGTAGATCCGCACGACCTTACCTTGCAGTTTGTCGAGATCCTGGGCGGTCGGGCGATCATTGTTTTCGCCCAAGGTAATGAACAGATAACCATCGCGGTCGAACACCAGTCGCGAACCGAAATGGTTGCCGACGGAAAGCTTGGGTTCCTGACGGAAAATCACGGTGAAATTCTTCAGGTTCGCCAGATCTTCGGACAACTGCCCGCGACCGACGGCCGTGCCGGCCTTGCCACCCTGACCGCCACCTTCGGCGTACGACAGATAGATCGTGCGGTCCTGCTTGAAATCCGGTGACAACGCCACATCCAGCAAACCGCCCTGCCCTTTGGCCCAGACCTTGGGCACGCCGTTGATGGGTGCCGAGAGTTTGCCGTCGGCGCTCACCACTCGCAGGTTGCCGGGTCGTTCGGTCACCAGCATGCCCTTGCGGTCAGGAAGAAATGCCAGCGCCCAAGGATGCTCCAGCCCCTGGACGATCGGCGTGACCTCCAGGGTGCCCTGCTCGCTTTTCAGGTCCTGGGAAGGCGCCGCCAAGGCAGGCAGCGTGGCGGCCATTAAAGCGCCGGCGCATGCAAAGGCCGGGAGAGATTTGCAAAACATGGACGGTTCCTTTTGTCATGTAGATGGTTCAGCGATTGCCGGTGGCAGCGTCTCGATGAGGTGGATTGGGTATGAATTTCGGCGCACTGGCAGGGGGCGACTGAGTTTGCGGATAGCGATTGCCAATGCCGCCGTTGTCGAGGGTCGGCGGTCGCGGCACCGGCACGGTATTGGGCCCGCGAATGGCCGGCGCGCTGGGTTGGGTGCCCTGCATGCTGTTGGGGTTGGCACGGCGGATCGGGCTGTTGTAGGGATTGTTGTTGCTGTTTGGCAGGTTTTGGGCGACCTGCAACGGTTCTCGCGGCGAAACGCCCTGCGCGAGAACCTGATGGCCGAGAACGCCGCTCAAGGCCAGCAGGATGAGGCCGGGTACGCATCGGTTCATGGGAAGCCTCTCGACGAATGCGTGAATAGTGTCTTCGATAGCACGCTACGCCCAGGGTTCGGATTTGTTAACCAAAACCTCCACGGCGAGATGTAACACGAAGTTGATCCAGCACTGGAACGGACTGCAAGTCACTGAAACTTTTGCACAAGGGCGCGGGTCACCTGAACATCACTTGCGAGTAGACGACCATGGCACGGGCAATCTGGAAAGGCGCAATCAGTTTCGGGCTGGTGCATATTCCTGTGGCGCTGGTCTCGGCGACCTCATCGCAAGGGGTGGATTTCGACTGGCTCGACAGTCGCAGCATGGACCCGGTGGGCTACAAGCGCGTGAATAAAGTCACCGGCAAGGAAGTCACCAAGGAACACATCGTCAAAGGTGTCGCTTACGAAAAAGGTCGCTACGTGGTGCTCAGCGAAGAGGAAATCCGCTCCGCACATCCGATGTCGACCCAGACCATCGATATCTTTTCCTTTGTCGACAGCGAGCAGATTCCGTTGCAGAACATCGACACGCCTTACTACCTGGCACCGGACAAGCGCGGCGGCAAGGTCTACGCACTTCTGCGTGAAACCCTCACCAAAACCAACAAAGTCGCGCTAGCGCGCGTGGTGCTGCATACCCGTCAGTACCTCGCCGCCTTGATGCCGCTGGAATCGGTCCTGGTGCTGGTGAAACTGCGCTGGCCGGCGGAAGTGCGCAGCCTGGATGAGCTCGCCCTGGGTCCGGACGTGACCAAGGCCGAACTGGCCAAGGGTGAACTGGACATGGCCAAGCGCCTGGTGCAAGACATGAGCGCCGAGTGGTCGCCGGACGATTATCGGGATGAGTTCGAAGACAAGATCATGGCGTTGGTGGACAAAAAGGCCCATGAAGGCAAGATCGAGGATGTTGAAACGGATACGGGGGAAGAGGCTCGCAAGACGGCGGATGTGATCGATTTGACCGAGTTGCTCAAGCGTAGCCTGGGTGGCAAGGGGGCAGATAAGCCAGCCTCCAAGCCCAAAGCTGCAAGCAAACCTGCGGCAAGAAAGAAAGTCAGCAAGTGATGTGTTGAATGTCCCGGCCTCTTCGCGAGCAGGCTCGCTCCCACAGGGGATTTGCGGTGCACGCAGGCCCCATGTGGGAGCGAGCCCGCTCGCGAAGGCTTTTTCAGATCAGGACAAAGATCGCCAGCAAACCACCAAAGATCGCCCACTTCTGCAGGTAATAGAGTTTGCGGTTGCGCTTCTTCAGTTCCTTGCCATGCAGGCGAATCTTGTAGATCTTGCCGAACAGACGATTGATGCCACCGGTCTTGTCGCCCGCCTCGTTCGGAGCGCCGGCGGCCGACATGACGGTGCGGCTGAACCAGCCATTGAACGCTGCCGCCCAACGGTACTTCATCGGACGCTCGACATCGCAGAACAGAATGATGCGGTTCTGCCCGGTGGTGTTTTCGGCGTAATGAATGTAGGTCTCGTCGAACATTACCGCTTCACCGTCGCGCCAGTGGTAGTTCTGGCCGTCGACATTGATGTAGCAACCGGCGTCGTTGGGCGTTTCCAGGCCCAGGTGGTAACGGTAGGAACCGGCATAGGGGTCTCGGTGACGCACCAGTTTGGAACCCGGGGGCAACTCGGCGAACATGGCAGCCTTGATCGAGCCAATGCTCTGCACCAGCTCGGTGGTGCGCGGGCAGAGTTTCATTGCCGACGGGTGGCTGTCGCCGTACCACTTGAGATAGAAGCGTTTCCAGCCGGTCTTGAAAAACGAGTTGAAGCCGACATCGTCGTACTGGTTCGAACGCTTGATCTCACCGGCCCGCAGCAGGTTCTGGCCTTCGGCGCGAATTTCTTCCCAGTGGGCCTGCAATGGACTCAGGTCGGGGAAATCCGCCGGATTGAGGTAAGGCTTGTTGGGGATCTTCGAGAACAGATAAAGGAAGCAATTGATCGGTGCGAGAAACGTCGAGTGATCGCTCAATTGGCGGCCGAGTTTGTGACGCACGCGACCACGCAGGTGAACGTAAGCAACGGATACAACGTAAATTGCGGCAATGATGAGTTTCACGGAAATCGTCACACGTCAGAAGTGAACAAACTGCGCCCCCTGCCAGCCAGCAACCTGCGGGTCTTGTGCAGCGTCTGAAAACGAAACAGCGGTCTCTGCGCCCGTCCTTGAGCGACGCCGGACATCGGCATCCGGTAGAAAGATGGCATTTTAGCCATCGTCTGTAACCAATTGTTAGCGTTCAAGTGTGAAAATCTGTCCACCGGGAATGGTCAAAGCAGCGCTGCGGTCTTATTGCCCTATCGTTTAAAGAGCCAGACCAGTACAATCGCCGCCAAACTTTACGCGCCCCCCCTTGGTTGATGACGGGTATGACCCCGGCCTCAGCGCACTTCGACTCGGCCGCACCCCTTGCTACTCAGAATGCTTCGCAGGAAAAACCTTTGATCTCTACAGCTAACATCACGATGCAGTTCGGCGCCAAGCCGCTTTTCGAAAACGTCTCGGTCAAGTTCAACGGTGGCAACCGTTATGGCTTGATCGGCGCCAACGGTTGCGGCAAGTCGACATTCATGAAGATTCTGGGCGGTGACCTCGAGCCATCCGGTGGCCAGGTCATGCTCGAGCCGAACGTACGCCTGGGTAAATTGCGCCAGGACCAGTTCGCCTACGAAGAATTCACCGTGATCGACACCGTGATCATGGGCCACGAAGAGCTGTGGAAGGTCAAGGCTGAGCGCGACCGCATCTACTCGCTGCCGGAAATGAGCGAAGAAGACGGCATGGCCGTGGCCGAGCTGGAAACCGAGTTCGCCGAAATGGACGGCTACACCGCCGAATCCCGCGCCGGCGAACTGTTGCTGGGCCTGGGCATTCCCCTGGAACAGCATTTCGGCCCGATGACCGAAGTCGCACCAGGCTGGAAACTGCGCGTGCTGCTGGCGCAGGCGCTGTTCTCCGATCCGGAAGTGCTGTTGCTCGACGAACCGACCAACCACCTGGACATCAACACCATCCGCTGGCTGGAAACAATTCTCACGGCGCGTAACAGCACCATGATCATCATTTCCCACGACCGTCACTTCCTCAACAGCGTCTGCACCCACATGGCCGACCTGGACTACGGTGAACTGCGCCTGTTCCCGGGCAACTACGACGAGTACATGACCGCGGCGACCCAGTCCCGCGAGCAACTGCTGTCGGACAACGCCAAGAAAAAAGCACAGATCGCCGAACTGCAGACCTTCGTCAGCCGCTTCTCGGCCAACGCCTCGAAAGCCAAGCAGGCCACTTCCCGCGCCAAGCAGATCGACAAGATCCAGCTGGCCGAAGTCAAGCCATCGAGCCGCGTAAGCCCGTTCATCCGCTTCGAACAGACCAAGAAACTGCACCGCCAGGCCGTGACCATCGAGCAGATGTCCAAGGGTTTCGACGGCAAGACCCTGTTCAAGAACTTCAGCTTCACCGTCGAAGCCGGCGAGCGCGTAGCGATCATCGGCCCGAACGGTATCGGCAAGACCACCCTGCTGCGCACGCTGATGGGCGAACTGAACCCGGACGCCGGTTCCGTGAAGTGGACCGAAAGCGCGGAGCTGGGCTACTACGCCCAGGACCACGCCCACGACTTCGAAGACGATGTCAGCCTGTTCGACTGGATGGGTCAGTGGACGCAGGGCGAGCAGATCATTCGCGGCACTCTGGGTCGCATGCTGTTCTCCAACGACGAGATCCTCAAGTCGGTCAAGGTCATCTCCGGTGGTGAGCAAGGTCGCATGCTGTTCGGCAAGCTGATCCTGCAAAAACCGAACGTACTGGTGATGGACGAACCGACCAACCACCTGGACATGGAATCCATCGAGGCGCTGAACCTGGCGCTGGAGAACTACCCGGGCACGCTGATCTTCGTCAGCCACGACCGCGAGTTCGTATCGTCCCTGGCCACCCGCATCATCGAGCTGAGCCCCAATGGCGTGACCGACTTCAGCGGCACCTACGATGACTACCTGCGTAGCCAGGGTGTGGTGTTCTAAGGGCAGCTATCAGTTTCAAGCTGCAAGCTGCAAGAAAAAGCCCTGTCCTGGTGATGGGGCTTTTTGCATTTCATGACCTGATTTTTTTTGCCAAGACCATTCGCGAGCAGGCTCGCTCCCACATTTGGAATGCATTCCCCTGT
>NZ_JBSVWS010000159.1:0-13783 GCF_054071155.1 Pseudomonas sp. SDO5532_S415
GTATCGCGTGAGCCCTGTGGGGGCGAGCCTGCTCGCGAATGCTTTTAGCGGTTTCGAAGGCCTTCGAGCAACTTGTGCGTCGGATAACCATCCGCCGGCCAGCCAAACGACTGCTGCGCGCTGCGGATCGCCTTGCGGGTATTGGCGCCGATAATCCCGTCCGCGGCGCCCGCGTCGTAATTTTGGGCGCTCAGCAGATTTTGCAGCTCGATCCGCTCGGTGCGGCTGAGCGGTAAATCATCCTTGGGCCACATGCCGCTGATCAGGCCCGCGCCATGGAAACGTTCGGACAACAGGCCCACCGCCAGTGCGTAGGACGACGAGTTGTTGTACTTGAGGATCGCCCGGAAGTTATCGAGCACCAGGAATGCCGGGCCGCGATAACCGGCCGGCAGCAACAATGCCGCGGACAAGTGCTCGGAACCTGCTGGAACCTGGCCGCCATTGGGCAGCGTGACACCCAGTTGCCGCCATTCGGCGACAGTCTTGCGGATGGCGCCATCGGCCAGCACATAGTTGAAACCGCCCGGCAATTGCACTTCAAAGCCCCACGGCTGGCCTTTCTGCCAACCGGAGCTTTGCAGGTAGTGCGCAGTCGAGGCCAGGGCATCGGTGGAGCTGCCCCAGATATCGCGACGGCCATCGCCATCGAAGTCCACGGCGTGGGTGTTGTAGGTGGTCGGGATGAACTGGGTCTGGCCCATGGCGCCTGCCCAGGAACCGAGCATTTTCTCGGGTTCGATATCACCCTGTTGCAGAATCTGCAGTGCGGCGATCAATTGCGCGTGGGCGAAACCCGGGCGCCGGCCTTCGTAGGCCAGGGTGGCCAGCGAGTTGATCACTGACTTGCTGCCCTGGAACTGGCCGAAATTACTTTCCATGCCCCATACGGCGACGAGGGCCTCACGGTCAACGCCGTAGCGCTGTTCGATGCTTTGCAGGATGGCGGCGTTCTCGCTGACCAGCGCCTGACCTCTGCGTACCCGCAGCGGCGACAGGGCGCCGTCGAGGTATTCCCAAACCGGCCGGGTGAATTCCGGTTGGCTGCGGTCGGCACGAATCACGCTGGGGTCGACGCTGACATTGGCGAAGGCTCGATCAAACAGATCGGCACGGATACCGGCGGCCAGGGCGTCCCTGCGGAAACCGGCCTGCCATTCGGCGAAGGTCTGGGTCGGCTGGATGTCGAGGTTTTCACCGCTTGGCACCACAGGTGCCATGATCGCCGGGGCAGTGGCGACAGGAAGGGTCTGAAGCGGTTGTGCGTCGGCGGCGGTCGGTTTTTCCGCACAGGCGACGAGCAAAATGAGGCTGGAGGCAGCAATCAATTGGCGCAGGTGCCAACGACGGGAAAGACAAAGGGGCATGCACGGGTCCAGGGAAAACGGATCAGGTGCAGACCTTAACATGTTGAGCGGATGCTTGCCTTTCAGGCCGCCAGAAAGTAAGAAGCCTCCCAGCTATTAGACTGGAAGGCTTCGCGGCGGTAGCTGCCTTTGCCCTTGCCGGCTCGTTCCTGACGGCTGCGGAACAGAGGCTGGGCGATAATGGATTTGGCCTTGTTGGGGCCATGCCTGGATGGCTTTTTGCTCATGATGGGCTCTCGCAAGTGAGTGGATTTTGCGGGACAAATCATCGTCTCAAGCGAGGCTTCTGTCTAGTCCCTGTGGCGAGGGAGCTTGCTCCCGCTCGGCTGCGCAGCAGTCGCAAATGGGCAAACGAGGCTTTTCTGAAGAAGCGCGATGTGTGGACTGGGGTCGCTTCGCAACCCAGCGGGAGCGAGCTCCCTCGCCACAAAAAGCCTTACTCGGCAGGTAAGGTCAACCGCTGGCCCGCCATCAACAACGTCAACCGACTCAAGCTCATCCACGGCGACCCTGCCGCCTGGCCTTTGATCTGCGCGTCTATGCGCTGTGCTTCGAGCAGCAGCTGTGCCCAGCGTTGCGCCGAATAGCGCTGCAGGGCTTTGCTCATCAGCGGTTTGCGCTTGTCCCAGACGGGCGGCCGGGCCTGGCTGAAGGCTTTGTCCAGCGGTGTGCCCTGACTGTATTGCAGGGAAATATTGGCCAGCAAGCGCAGCTCCCGGGCCAGGGCCCAGAGAATCACCGGGGGTTCGACACCTTCACCCCGCAACCCTTCAAGCATGCGCAGGGCATGGGCGGCTTCACCGTTGAGAATCGCATCGGTCAGCCCGAAGACATCGAAGCGCGCACTGTCGGCCACCGCAGCCTGCACGGTTTCGATGGTGATTTGACCCTCTTCGGCCATCAGCTTGAGCTTTTCGATTTCCTGGGCGGCGGCCAGCAGGTTGCCCTCGACCCTTGCAGCGATCAGCTCGACGGCGTCCTGGGTGGCCGAGAGTCCGGCCTGGGACAAGCGCTGACGGATCCAGCTCGGCAACTGGCTGACGTCCACCGGCCAGATCTGCACGAACTGGGTCTGCTGTCCCTCGACCAGCGCCTTGCCCCACTTGGTCTTCTGCGCGCTGCCATCGAGCTTCGGCAGGCTGATCAGGAGCACCGTGTCTTCGGCCGGTCGCGAACAGTACTCGATGAGCGCGGCGGCGCCTTTGTCACCGGGTTTGCCGGAGGGCAGACGCAGCTCCAGCAGACGCTTCTCGGCGAACAACGACATGCTGGCCCCGGCCTGCAGCAATGTGCCCCAGTCGAAACTGGCGTCGGCGGCAAAGACCTGGCGTTCGTCGAAGCCCTGCTGGCGGGCAGCGGCGCGGATGGCGTCGGCGGCTTCCTGACACAGCAATGGATCATCGCCACTGATGACGTAGACCGGCGCGAGGGCACCTTGCAGGTGTTTGGCGAGTTGGGCGGGGGCGAGTTTCATAAGAGAGGGCGAACGGGGCGCCTGAACGCCCCGTAAGTCTTACTGCTGCGGCAGTTCGATAGGCGACTGACGCGGCGTTTGCGCTTCAGCCTTCTGCGCCGCTTCCAGTGCCGCGGCTTCTGCCTTGGCTTTTGCTTCGGCGGTCTGTTGCAGCTGTTCCAGCTGAGTGGGCGTGATCTGCTGCAGGCGCAGCATCATGCGTTGCACCAGTTCGCGACGCATGTCCTTGCGCGCATCGTTGGCTTCCTGGTCCGAACCCACCAGGTTGTTGCCGTCGTGGATGAAGACTTTCTGCACTTCCAGCTTGTCAGCCATCAGAGACAGGTTGCCCTGGCTGAGGATGTTGTAGCTGAGTACGGTGCTCAGTTGGTATTCGCCGGTACGACCTGCACCTGCATAGCTGAGAATGCGCTGGGTTTCCTGCTCATCCGTTAGCACAAGCTTGAACGGTGCGCCGGTGTAGACCTTGACGCCGCTGCTGTCGAGCACCTGGCGCAGTTGCGTCACGGTTTCGCCATAGGAGTTACGGGCGCTGAGGTCCAGTTCCTTGATCGCCAGTTCGGTGGTGCCGGTGCCGCGCAGCTGGAAACCGCAGGCGCTCAACAGGACCGCAAGGCCCATCACCAGCAAGTTGCGTTTGATCATTGTGTTGCTCCCCTTGAAACCATGTGGGCCGGTCAAGCGACCCGAAAGGTTTTACTCGGCGCCAGGCTTGGCCTGGCGCCTGATCCAATTAGCTGGCGACGATGTTGACCAGTTTCCCGGGCACCACGATCACTTTGCGAATGGTCAGACCGTCGACAAAGCGCAGCACGTTTTCGTTGGCGCGTGCGGCGGCCTCGACTTCTTCGCGGCTGGCGCTGGCCGGCATTTCGATGTGACCACGCAGTTTGCCGTTGACCTGAATCACCAGCTGCAGGCTGTCCTGCACCAGCGCGCTTTCGTCCAGTACCGGCCAGCCGGCGTCGATCACCGGGTCGGCGTGACCCAGGCGATGCCACAGCTCATGGCAGATGTGCGGGGTGATCGGGGCCAGCAGCAGCGTCACGGTTTCCAGACCTTCCTGAACCAGTGCGCGATCCTGTTCGGTGCCTTGCGGGGCTTTTTCCAGCACGTTCATCAGCGTCATCACCTGGGCGATGGCGGTGTTGAATTTGTGGTTCTGGCCGACGTCATGGCTGGCCTGCTTGATGGCCTGGTGGATCGAACGGCGAATGGCTTTTTGCTCGTCGTTCAGGCCGGCGACGTCCAGTTTGCCCGGCAGGCCCTGGGTAACGTGCGCTTGAGCCAGGCGCCAGACGCGCTTGAGGAAGCGGTGCGAACCTTCCACGCCGGAGTCGGACCATTCAGCGCTCATGTCAGGTGGCGAGGCGAACATCATGAACAGGCGGCAGGTGTCTGCGCCGAACTGGTCGATCATCGACTGTGGGTCGACGCCGTTGTTCTTCGACTTGGCCATCTTCTCGGTGCCACCGATTTCCACCGGCAGGCCGTCTGCGATCAGCTTGGCGCTGATGACCTTGGCCTTGCTGTCGCGTTCGAGTTCGACGTCAGCCGGGTTGAACCAGGTGTAGGCACCATTGGCTTCGCGACGATAGTAGGTCTCGGCGATCACCATGCCCTGGGTCAGCAGGTTCTTGAACGGCTCGTTGGAACTCACCAGGCCTTCGTCGCGCATCAGCTTGTGGAAGAAGCGTGCGTAGAGCAGGTGAAGAATCGCGTGTTCGATACCGCCGACGTACTGATCCACCGGCAACCAGTGGTCAGCCGCCGATTTCTCAACCAGGCCACCTTCAAAGTGCGGCGAGGCGTAGCGAGCGTAGTACCACGAGGACTCGACAAAGGTGTCCATGGTGTCGGTTTCACGCTTGGCAGGCTGGCCGCATTTCGGGCAGCTGCATTCGTAGAA
The DNA here is from genome assembly GCF_054071155.1 of Pseudomonas sp. SDO5532_S415. NCBI lineage: Bacteria > Pseudomonadati > Pseudomonadota > Gammaproteobacteria > Pseudomonadales > Pseudomonadaceae > Pseudomonas > Pseudomonas sp. SDO5532_S415. Next base: position 4,751 of record NZ_JBSVWS010000159.1, read on the forward strand.
CTCGGGCATGCGTGCCAGTGGCGACCCGGCGCCGTCGGGTACGACGTCTTCCGGCAGCACGACCGGCAGTTGATCTTCCGGTACCGGCACATCACCGCAGCTATTGCAGTGGATGATCGGGATCGGGCAACCCCAGTAGCGCTGACGGCTGATTCCCCAGTCGCGCAGACGGAACTGGGTGCGCGAGGCACCGAGGTTTTTCTTGATCAGCGCCACTTCGATGGCGTCGAAGGCGCCGACGAAATCGAGGCCGTCAAACTCGCCGGAATTGATCAGCGTGCCGTGCTCGCCGTAGGCGTCCTGCCATGGGGTCGGGTTGGTGTCGCCCGAGCTGGTGCGCACCACGGATTTGACCGGCAGGTTGTACTTGTGGGCGAACTCGAAATCACGTTCGTCGTGAGCCGGAACCGCCATCACCGCTCCATCGCCGTAGTGCATCAGCACGTAGTTGGCGACCCATACCGGCAGTTTTTCGCCGGTCAGCGGGTGCTCGACGAACAAGCCGGTCGGCAGGCCTTTTTTCTCCTGGGTGGCGACGTCGGCTTCTGCGACGCTGCCGCCCTTGCATTCGGCGATGAACGCTTGCAGGTCAGGATTGTTCTGCGCGGCCAGGGTGGCCAGGTGGTGTTCGGCGGCCACGGCGACGTAAGTCGCTCCCATCAGGGTGTCCGGGCGGGTGGTGAAGACTTTCAGCGCGCCGGTTTCGCCGATGGAGTCGACGTTGTACGGGAACTGCACTTCCATGCCGCGGGATTTGCCGATCCAGTTGCGCTGCATGGTCTTGACCTGTTCAGGCCAGCCAGTCAGTTCATCGAGGCTCTCCAGCAGCTCATCCGCGTAGGCGGTGATCTTGAAGTAGTACATCGGGATTTCGCGCTTTTCGATCAGCGCGCCGGAACGCCAGCCGCGACCGTCGATCACCTGTTCGTTGGCCAGAACGGTCTGGTCCACCGGGTCCCAGTTCACGGTGCCGCTTTTTTTGTAAATCACGCCTTTTTCGAACAGGCGGGTGAACAGCCATTGTTCCCAGCGGTAGTAGTCCGGCTTGCAGGTGGTCACTTCGCGCGACCAGTCCACCGCCAGGCCCAGGCTGCGCAGCTGGCTTTTCATGTAGGCGATGTTTTCGTAGGTCCATTTGGCGGGCGCTACGTTGTTCTTCATCGCGGCGTTTTCCGCCGGCATGCCGAAGGCGTCCCAGCCCATGGGTTGCAGGACGTTCTTGCCTTGCATGCGCTGATAGCGGGAGATCACGTCGCCGATGGTGTAGTTGCGCACGTGCCCCATGTGTAGCTTGCCGCTGGGGTAAGGGAACATCGACAGGCAGTAGTAGGTCTCCTTGCCTGGCTGTTCACTGACTTCAAAGGACTTTTGCTCGTCCCAGAACGACTGGGCGGCGGCTTCGATTTCACGGGGCTGATATTGTTCGTGCATGGCTACTTTTGAACTGAATAGGGGTGGCCTAATCCTCTTCAATGCAACGCTGGACGATGAATGCGCCAATTCGGCGTTTCGGTGCCCAGGCGAGCTGGAAGTGGAGTTACAGGAAGCGCCGTAGCATACATGACCGCACTCGACCGAGGGAAACCCTGATTACTGCCGCGCGTCTCGTGAAAACGGCTGCGAGGGCCGTTGGTCGCGGCGCTCAGCCGGTTTGTGCATGGAAGCTAAGCTCTAACTGGGGAGTAGGTCTTATCTTCCAATGAGGTGAGGGATGGTTGAGTCACAGCAAAAAGCTACAAAACCGGAGCTGTACGAAAGACTGATCGATCGTCTGGGCATGGCCCTGGAGGCGGCAAAAACCGCTGGTCGGCTGCGCGACGAACGCCCACTGGAACTGGAGTTGCGCGGCTTGAGCCCCGCAGAATTTGCCCTGGTCAAGGCGTATCTGGATCGTAGTGAACGTGAGACACACGGATGCTTGTCCGAGGCAGTCAAGCAACTTGACGCACCACGTTCGGCCAAGATCATCTGGCTCAAGGATAAAGTACCTGGCAGAGACGCGGTAAAGGTCCGGTCACTGCGGTGCAAATAGGGCAACAGAGCCATGCTCCATGATTTTCTGAAGCATAGTCCTTCCGTATTTATTGTCGCATCGCGTCAACCCACTTAGGCTTCGAGCATCTTCATGGAGATGCTCGATGCCTTTTCGTTATTTTGTGAAACAACTTCTCTTGCCCCCCGGCATCCTGTTGCTGCTGCTTTTGCTTGCCTGGTGCCTGCGTCGCTCAAGACCGCGGCTCGCCGGCATGTGCTTTGCCCTGGGGCTAGGTGGCTTCTGGTTGATGAGCCTGCCGATTGTCGTGCAGTGGAGCGCCGAAATGCTGGAGCGTGAGCCCCCGCTGGCGTTCGAGGCGTGGGCGACACTGAGTCAGCACGCCGATGCGATCGTAATTCTGGGCTCGGGGCGCGAGCGGGGCGATCCAGCGTGGGGAGACGATCAGCCGACCGGTGTTGGTCTTGAGCGCCAACGCTATGCGGCGCGTCTGGCCAAGGCCTCGGGTTTGCCGATTCTGACCAGTGGCGGCCTGCATTACGGCACGCCACCGACCGAAGCCCGATTGATGGCTGATTCATTGCGCGATGACTTTGGCGTGCCTGTTCGCTGGCAGGAAGGGCGTAGCCGTACGACCTGGGAGAACGCGCAGTTCAGCGCACAGGTGCTGTTGCCCGAAGGAATCAAGCGAGTGGTGCTTGTGACTCAGGCCTGGCATATGCCGCGAGCGGTCTGGAGTTTCCAGAAGGCCGGGTTTGAGGTGGTGCCGGCGCCAATGGGCTTTTTAGGTGTGGATAACGCTCGGCCGTTTGGTGGCTGGTTGCCGGAGTTCAAGTCGATCTGGCAGAGCGGGCAATTGATGAATGAGGCGGTGGGGCAGGTCGGGTATTCGCTGTTTTATCGCTGAAGTGAGGAGATAGCGCTAAACCATGTGGCGAGGGAGCTTGCTCCCGTTCGGTCGCGCAGCGACCGTAAACCTGCAGAGGACCTTTTTCTGGGCGTACCACATACGCCGCTTTCAGGGCTGCTTCGCAGCCCAGCGGGAGCAAGCTCCCTCGCCACAATTACTGTTCTTCAGACGGTTTTGGCCATCCGGTTAGCCACCAGCGCCCAGCCAAACAACAACACGCAGACAATGATCAACGGCCACGAGCGCCATTGCAGATAAGGCGTCAGGTTGTGCATCGGCACGACTTCGCCATACAGGATGCCGCGTTCGAACTGCGGGATCTGCACGGTGATCTGGCCGAACGGGTTGATCAGGCCGGTCACGCCATTGTTGGTGGCGCGGATCATCCAGCGACCGGCCTCAAGTGCGCGCATCTGGGCCATCTGCAAGTGTTGCAGCGGACCAATGGACGTGCCGAACCAGGTGTCGTTGCTGATGGTCAGCAGCAGATCGCTTTGGGCGGCCAGGCCGGCGGCGAACTCCGGGTACACCACTTCGTAACAGATGAAGGGCGCAATCTGGTAGCCCTTGGCTTGCAGCATGGCCTGATCGGCAGGGCCACGGGCAAAGTCCGACATCGGCAGGTCGAAGAAGGCGATCAGTCCGCGCAGCACATCTTGCAGTGGAACGTATTCGCCGAAGGGCACCAGTTTCTGCTTGAGGTAAGTGCCATCGCCTTCGCCGACCACTGTGATGCCGTTGAAGTAGCGTTTTTCCTGGTGGACGATTTCACGGATCGGAACACCGGTAATCATCGCCGAGTCCCGCTCCGCCGCGAATTTACCCATCATGTCCAGGTAACCTTGGGCAGACTCCTTGAGCACCGGGATCGCGGTTTCAGGCCAGATCAGCAGGTCGACGCGTTTGGAGGTGAAGCTCATGTCGCGGTACAGCTCCAACTGTGCATTGAGCTGCGCCGGGTCCCACTTCATGTTTTGTTCGATGTTGCCCTGAATCGCTGCAACGCTCAGCGGCGCGCCCGCGGGACTGGTCCAGGCATGATGTTTGAGTGCGATACCAGCCACCCATGGGCCGACCAGCAGCAGGGCGCCCAGCGCGATGAAAGCCTTGCGACCGCCACGGGCCAGGCGCAAGCCGTTGTAGATCAGCGCGGCGGTCAGGGCCAGCGTGAAGGAAATCAGCCACATGCCGCCTACGGGGGCGAGCCCGGCCAGGGGGCCGTCGAGTTGGCTGTAACCGGAATAGAGCCACGGGAAGCCGGTGAGGAACCAGCCGCGAAACGCTTCCTGGCCAACCCACAGTGCCGCGAAAGCCAGGGCGTCGGCCAAGGGCGCCTCGTTGCGCCGCAGCCAGCGCGCCCAGATCCACGCCGGCAAGGCGAAGAACCAGGCGATTGCCGCAGTGAAAATCAGCATCAGGAACCCGGCCAGCAGCACGGAGGCGCCACCGAAATGGTGAATGCTGTAATAGATCCAGCTGGTACCGGCGCCAAACAGGCCGAAACCGAAACACCAGCCACGGCCGAGTGCCTGGCGGGGGCTCAGTTCACGCATGCCTGCGTAGAAAAGCCCGACCGCCAGCATTGCCAGCGGCCAGATATCGAAAGGCGCCAGGGCCAGGGTGGTGATTGCACCGGCCGCCATGGCCAGCAGGTTACCGGGCCAGCCGGGGCGGGTTATCCAGCGCATTTCTTTCCTTAGTGTTTACCGAGCAATAGGCGTCAGGCGCAGCAAATGAATCCGACGGCTGTCGGCGTTCAGGATGCGGAAACGATAGGTGCCGATTTCAGTGATTTCGTTGCGTTTCGGCAAGTGCCCGAACGCACTCATCACCAGGCCGCCAACCGTGTCGAACTCGTCGTCGGAGAATTCGCTGTCGAAGAACTCGTTGAAGTTCTCGATCGGTGTCAGGGCCTTGATCAGGAAATCACCGCTGGGCAGCGGCTTGATGTAGCTGTCTTCTTCAACGTCGTGCTCGTCTTCGATGTCGCCGACGATCTGCTCCAGTACGTCTTCGATGGTCACCAGGCCTGCCACGCCGCCGTATTCGTCGATGACGATGGCCATGTGGTTGTGGTTGGCGCGGAATTCGCGCAGCAGCACGTTCAGGCGCTTGGACTCCGGCACGAAGGTGGCCGGGCGCAGCAGATCCTTGATGTTGAAGTGGTCGCCGTTCTCCTTGAGGATCAGCGGCAGCAAGTCCTTGGCCAGCAACACGCCCATCACGTCATCATGGCTTTCGCCGATCACCGGGTAGCGGGAGTGGGCCGAGTCGACCACGGCAGGCAGGAACTCGCGGGGTGTCTGGGTTGCCTTGATGCTGATCATCTGCGAGCGCGGGACCATGATGTCCCGGACCTGCAGGTCAGCTACCTGGATGGCGCCTTCGACGATGGCCAGCGCTTCGCTGTCCAACAGTTTGTTCTGGTGTGCATCGCGCAGCAGTTCCAGCAGCTCCTGGCGGTTCTTCGGCTCGTGGGCAAAAGCCTGGGTGAGCTTACCCAGCCATGACTTCTGCCCGTTGCTCGATCGATCTTCGCTCATAGCGATTACTCTGAATCCTTTGTTGTGACGGTTGGGGATGTTTCGGTTTCGTCGTCCGCGTACGGATCGGGATAGCCCAGTTCTGCAAGCAATGTGCGTTCCAGTGCTTCCATTTCTTCGGCTTCGTCGTCATCTATATGGTCGTAACCGAGCAGATGCAAGCAGCCGTGAATCACCAGATGCGCCCAGTGGGCCTTGAGTGTCTTGCCCTGTTCGGCGGCTTCGCGCTCGACCACGGCGACACAGATCACCAGGTCGCCCAGCAACGGGATGTCGAGGAACTCGTCCGGCACATCGGCCGGGAAAGACAAGACGTTAGTTGCGTAATCCTTTTGCCGCCAGGTGTGGTTCAGCTCGCGGCCTTCGGCTTCGTCGACCAGGCGAATGGTCATTTCGGAGTCGGCAGTGCGCTGGCGCAGGGCCAGTTCGCACCACTGGCGGAAATCGGCTTCGCTGGGGGCGGGGGCTTGGGTCGCGATTTGCAGGTCAAGCTCAAGCATCGCGGCGGTTATCCTTCGATGCTTCATCAGCCACACGATTTTCAAAGCGCTCATAGGCTTCGACGATGCGCTGTACCAGCGGATGCCGCACGACGTCCTTGGGCTGGAAGTGGGTGAAGCTGATGCCCGGCACGTCCTTCAACACTTCGATTACGTGATGCAGCCCGGATTTGGTGCCGCGTGGCAGGTCGACCTGGGTGATATCACCGGTGATGACGGCCGTGGAGCCGAAGCCGATCCGGGTCAGGAACATTTTCATTTGCTCGACGGTGGTGTTCTGGCTTTCGTCGAGGATGATGAAGCTGTTGTTCAGCGTACGGCCACGCATGTAGGCCAGCGGCGCGACTTCGATGACCTGGCGTTCGATCAGCTTGGCGACGTGTTCGAAGCCGAGCATTTCGTAGAGTGCGTCATAGAGCGGGCGCAGGTACGGGTCGATCTTCTGGGACAGATCGCCAGGCAGGAAGCCGAGTTTTTCGCCGGCTTCGACCGCCGGGCGAACCAGCAGGATGCGGCGGATCTGCTCGCGCTCCAGGGCATCCACCGCGCAGGCAACGGCCAGATAGGTCTTGCCGGTACCGGCCGGGCCTATGCCGAAGTTGATGTCGTTACCGAGGATTTCCTTCACGTAACGCTGCTGATTCACGCCGCGAGGGCGAATCATGCCTTTTTTGGTGCGCAGGGCGACGGCGGCGTCGGCGGGCGAGTGGTTGTCCAACTCTTCGACGGCGGACTCCTGCAGGAACAGGTGAACCATGTCCGGCGACAGCTCGGTACCCTTGGTTTCCCGGTACAGGCGGCGCAGAAGGTTTTCCGCGGAGGTGGTGTGTTTGCGCTCGCCGATCAGTTCGAACTGGTTTCCGCGGTTGCGGATCTCGATGGTCAGGCGCTGTTCGATCAAGCGCAGATGCTCGTCGAATTGCCCGCACAGATTGGCGAAGCGACGAGCCTCAAAAGGCTCGAGGATGAAACGATGTGGTTCTATGGGTGCGTTCAAGGTCGTATTTAGCCGCCCTGGGGCAATAGTGATGAAATCAAGGATAACGCCAGTGGCGTGGGTGCGAAAGCTCTTAAATTTCCCGGCGCCAAACATCATTCCTTGTGGGAGCGAGCCTGCTCGCGAAAGCGGCCTGACAGTCGAATCATAAGTTGAATGTCAAACCGTATTCGCGAGCAGGCTCGCTCCCACAGGGGAATGCGGTGTTACTGGATCAGCGAACCCCGCAGCGAATGCGGCTGGGCCGCGTCGATGTACACATCGGCGAACTGGCCGATCAAGGTCGGATTGTCGCAGCGGAAGTTGACGATACGGTTATTTTCGGTGCGGCCTTGCAGCTCGCCAGGATCTTTTTTCGAATAATCGGTGACCAGGATGCGCTGGATCGAACCGACCATTTGTCGGCTGATTTCGAAACCCTGCTGGTTCAACCGATGTTGCAGGGCATTCAAGCGCTCTTTTTTCAGCGCTTCCGGTGTGTCATCGGGCAGATCGGCGGCCGGTGTGCCGGGACGCTGGCTGTAGACGAACGAGTAGGAGAAGTCGAAACCGACGTCCTGGATCAGCTTCATGGTCTGTTCGAAGTCTTTTTCGGTCTCGCCGGGGAAACCGACGATAAAGTCCGAGCTGATGCAAATGCCTGGCACGGCGGCCCGCAGCTTGCGCAGTTTGGATTTGTACTCAAGTGCGGTGTGGTTGCGCTTCATCGCGGCCAGGATCCGGTCCGAACCCGATTGCACCGGCAAATGCAGGTGTTTCACCAGCTCCGGTACTTCGGCATGGGCCTGGATCAGACTGTCGGAGAACTCCAGGGGGTGCGAGGTGGTATAGCGGATACGGTCGATGCCATCGACCGCGGCAACCACCCGGATCAATTCGGCCAGATCAGCCAGACGACCGTCATGGGTCGTGCCGCGATAACCGTTGACGTTCTGCCCCAGCAGCGTCACTTCACGCACGCCGTTTTCGGCCAGGTGAATGATCTCGGCGATCACGTCGTCGAACGGGCGGCTGACTTCTTCGCCCCGGGTGTAGGGCACCACGCAGAAGGTGCAGTACTTGCTGCAGCCTTCCATTACCGATACGTAAGCACTCGGGCCGTCGATGCGCGGCTCGGGCAAGTGGTCGAACTTTTCGATTTCCGGGAACGAGACGTCGACTTGCGGCAGCTTGCTGATGCGCGCGGCGTCGATCATTTCCGGCAGGCGGTGCAGGGTTTGCGGGCCGAACACCACGTCGACATAGGGCGCGCGATCGCGGATGGCGGCGCCTTCCTGGCTGGCCACGCAACCGCCAACGGCAATCACCATGTCCGGATTGGCCAGTTTCAGTTCGCGCCAGCGGCCGAGCTGCGAGTAGACGCGATCCTGGGCGCGTTCGCGGATCGAGCAGGTGTTGAGCAGGATCACGTCGGCGTCTTCAGCCCGAGCGGTGACTTCCAGGGCCTGGTGTTCGCCCAGCAGATCCACCATGCGCGAGCTGTCGTACTCGTTCATCTGGCAACCGTGGGTTTCGATATAAAGCTTCTTGGCCATGGAAAAGGGTCATCACGTGATTCGAAGAACCGCGCATTATAGGGAACATGTTCCCAGGTTCCTACCGCTGCGCGTCCGGTGGCTATGCTATAGTTCGCGCCCTCTTTTTTATCCCCGATGTGTTACTCACCCACCATGACCAAACGTGAAGCTCCAATCTACAAGGTGATTTTCCTCAACCAGGGCCAGGTGTTCGAAATGTACGCCAAGCAGATCTATCAGAGCGATCTGTGGGGCTTTCTGGAAGTGGAAGAGTTCGTCTTTGGCGAGCGCACGCAAGTGGTCGTCGATCCGAGCGAAGAGAAGCTCAAGGCGCAGTTCGAAGGCGTTGTGCGCAGCTTCGTGCCGATGCACTCGATCGTGCGCATCGATGAAGTCGAGCGCCTGGGTACCCCGAAAATCAGTGAAGCCCGCGGTGCGGTCGGCAATGTGATGCCGTTTCCGATGCCGATGCCTGAGAAGTAAGTCTCAAGACCGAGTCGTTCCCTTCGCGAGCAGGCTCGCTCCCACAATAGATCACCTGTGAACACACAATGTGTGAACAATTGAGATCAA
>NZ_JBSVWS010000160.1:0-13638 GCF_054071155.1 Pseudomonas sp. SDO5532_S415
TGGACCTATGCCGTATACAGAATAGGTGTCTTATGAAGATCAAAGGTGGGAGCGAGCCTGCTCGCGAAGGCGGCGGGACAAGCAACCATGTCATTTCGAACCTGCAAAAAAAACCGCGACCCTCTCTCCAAGGGCCGCGGTTTTTTCATGCCCCGCGATTATTGCTGCAACACAGTCGCCTGGTTGGCCGAACCCAACTGTTGAATGGTCGCCGTCTGGGTCATGCCGCTCTGATCAACATTGGCAATGTTGCCGGTGCCGCCCTGGGTCACATACGCCACGTTCATGATGTCGGCCTGTTTGACGGTGATCATGTTGTCGTCGCCATACAGCTGTGTAGTGAATGCCTGGTTGCCGGTGCCTTCCTGGTTGAACTCGGTGCTGTTGCCGGTGCCGTTGGTGATGCCCTGGGCCAGGTTGGTGGTGCCGCGCTGGTCGGAGATCAGGATGTTGTCGCTGCCGTTCTGGTCGAAGTACAGCTCGTTGTAGGCACTGGCCTGGCTGACCGTGGTTTTGTTGCCATAACCGGTCTGGTTGGTGGTCATGATGTGGCCGATGCCGTCCTGTTTGAAGCTGGCGATGTTGCCGTTGCCGGCCTGGTTGACGGTGGCGCGCTGGTTGCTGCCGAACTGGCCGCCCAGTTGCGGGCCTTTCCAGTTGCTGGCGTAGACCTTGTTATCGTTGCCCACCGAGTTGGTGTTGAGCACGTGGCTGTCGCCGCTCTGGTAGGTGAAGTGCACGTTGCCGGTGCCTTCTTGATAAATCCCGAGTGTGGAGCCCACGGACTCGAACTGGTCGGCGTAAACGGCGTTCAGGTCGCCGACTTGCAGCACGTTGGCCACGTTGTTTTCGCCGAAGCTCTGGTCGACGATGGTTTCGTTGGTCTGGCCGTACTGGTTGATGGTGGCCTGGCTGTTGAGCTGGGTGTCTTGCCAGACTTCGGTGCCGTTGCCGTCGCCGTACTGGTTGATGGTCAGGGTGCCACCCTCGCCATAACGCTGGTCGCCATAGGCATAGTTGGTGCTGCCGGCCTGGTTGATGTCGATCTGGCCGGCCATGTGGCCGATCTGTTCGGCGGTGGCGTAGTTGGTGGTGCCGTACTGGATGATCACCGCGTTGTTGGCCATGCCCGGCTGGATCTGTTCGATGTTGGCTTCGTTGCCGTCACCGAACTGGTAGGTCTGGCCGGAAGTGCCGTCCTGGCTGTCCTGGTACACGAACGAGAAGTTGCCGTTGCCGGTCTGCTGTTGCAAGGCTTCGCCCGCTCCCAGACCAATGGACTGGCTGGCGTGGGCGATGTTGAAGGTGCCGAGCTGGTTCTGGGTGATGGTGCTGTTGTCTTCGTACAGTTGCTCGGCGTAACCGGCGTTGTAGTCGCCGACCTGGGTCTGGGTAATGGTGCTGGTGGCCGTATCCTGCACGGCGGCCGCATCGTTGCCCGCGCCCAGTTGCTGCTGGGTGGCAGTACTGAACGGTGCGCTGCTTTGCTTCACATCGGCAATGTTGGCGTCACCGAGCTGGTTTTGGGTGGACACGCTGTCGTCGGCCAACGCCTGGGCACTGACAATGACCAGAATGGCGGCGGTAAGGGGCGTCAGTTTGAACATGATGAAACCTCCAAGTGGTGCAGTGCTTTAGCGATATTGAGTGACCGATACGCTCATTCCATTGCCTGCCTGGGTCACAGCACTTTGCTGCCCCGTGCCGGCCTGGACGATGTTGGCGTCGTTGTTGTTGCCGTTCTGGGATATCTGCGCGCGGTTGTGGCTGCCGGTCTGGGTGATCGACGCGGCGTTGCCGGAACCTTGCTGGTTGATCAAGGCCATCAGGTCGCTGCCTTGCTGCAGGATGTACGCTTCCTGATTGCTGCCCGACTGCACGATCTGGCCGAGCAGCGACTGACCGTTCTGTTGCAACAGTGCGATGTTGGCCTGGCCGTTCTGGTCGATCAGTGCGTGCTGGCCCACTGGAGGGGGCAGTTCGCCGAGATCGGCGGCGGGCGCCAGGTCGTCGTTCTCCATCAAATCGTCGGCGCGCACGCCGGCACTGCTGCAAAGCAGAAGCAGGCAGAGCAGGGCGGCGGTCGGCGTTTTCATGGTGTTGTCCTTTTGAGAAGAGAGCGGCCCCATCCACTCACCGAGTGAATGGGGCCAGGACTCAGTTCGAGATCACCTGCACCGTGCGCACGGTGCCTTGGGACGAGGTGATGGTGGCGGTCGGGTTCGCCGACGGAACCACCGTGGTGCTGTTGCTCACTGTCAGCCTCCAGCGTCCGGTCAACGGCACCGCGGTGCTACCCAGGGTTACCAGCCCGGTCGGGGTGGTCACCTGGACGGTGATGGTGTTGCCGGTAGTCACTGATGAGGTGCCGGTGAAGTCCCAGTTGAAGCGGTTGTTGGAACGGGCCGTCACCGTGGCTGCGGTCACCGCGAAGGTTTCCGCGGCAGGCCGTGGCGAGACTTGCACCGTGACCGTGGCCGGCGTCGTCGACACAGCACCGAAGCTATCCCGGGCGAAGTAGGTGAAGGTCGTGGTGAAAGCCGTGGTGATCGTGGCCGGTGGGTTGTAGGTCAGGACCGTGCCGTTGCTGGTAACGGTGCCGCGGCCTGGCTGTGGTTGAGTGAAGCTGTCGATTGCCAGCGGCCCGTTGCCTTCCGGATCACTGTCGTTGCCCAGCACGTTGATCGGTATCGACACACCCAAAGTCGCGATGCTGTCGGGGACGACCGCCGGAGGCTGGTTAGGCGCCACGGTGATGGTCACGGTCGCCGCAGCGGTCGAGGCCAGCCCTTTGACGTCTTGCGCCTTGTAGGTGAAGGTCGTGGTCAGCGGAGCGTTGACCACCGCTGGCGGGGTGTAGACGACGGCGGTCGATCCGTTGAGTACCACCGTGCCCTGGCCGGGGGCCGGTTGGGTCAGCGCGGTGATGCTCAGCGGTGTGTCGTTGTCGGGGTCGCTGTCGTTGGTCAGCAGGTTGAGGGTGATCGGTACGCCGAAGCTGGTGTTGCCGCTGTCGGCGAGGGCGATCGGCGCCTGGTTTTCACCGGTGTCCGGTGCCGAACCGACCACAACGACTGGCTCGGTGTCACTGCCGCCAGAAGCGGATTTGATCGTGACAGTGGCCGGTGGCTGTTGCAGGTCGCTGACGGTCAGGCGCTGCAAGGTGCCGGTTTTCGTCAGGCGTCCGAAGCCCTGGGCAACCATGTCCGGCACCACCACTTCGTCAGACGAGGTGGCTTCGATCAGCAGGCTGTGGTTGCTCCAGCTGTAACGAGCGGTCTGGACTTTCACCACGTCGGTGACTTTGCTCGACACCGCCGTCGGCCGGGTGGTGCCGCTCGGGTCGGTCGCGGTGACCACCACCAGCGGAGGAACCGTGGCGCCCGTCAGGCGATGGCCGAAGAACTGGCCGCTGCTGCCGAGCATGTTGGTCAGGCACGGCGTCAGCGGAGGTCCGGGAACCAGGGCCACGGTTTCGCGGAAGCACAGGCTTGAACTGTTGGCGGATTTGCCGAAGACCTCCACACGGCTACCTGACGAGGTGCGACGGTAAGTGGCGCGGCCGATTTCCACCGGGGTTTGCGCACGGCTGTCGAGGACTTTGCCGGACACGGTAAAGAGGTTGGTCTGGATGGTCCCGGCCGGACCCTGGACCCGCAGGAAGTTGGTATTGAACGGGCTGCCGGTGACCGCTTCGTTGAGGTTCGGATCGCCGATGAACGTATCGATGGCGCCGGTGTCCGGGTTCACTTCGGTGTAGGGGCCGTTGACACTGCGCAGGAAGGGTCCCACCTCCCCGTTGAGGGCACCGGAGAAGTTACCCGGTGCGCCAATGCCGATGTCGCGGGTGATGTTGATCGCCCGACGACCCGGAGCGGTGACGTTGACCGTTTCCACGCCGTACGGGTGGGTGATGGTGTAGACCCCGGCGATAGGAATGTTAATGCGTAGCCGAATCCGCGCGAAGCTGACCTGATCACCGTCGATAGGGGTTTCGGCCCCGAATGCCGCCTCGATCCCGGCCACGTAGGCATCCACCCCATAGCCGCCGACATCGTTGATGCTGGTCTCGGCGAGGTACCAGAAGGTTTCCCCTGGCCAGTTATCCGGGAACACCATTGGCTGGGTGTCGTCGTAGACCCCGGGTTCCGGGCTCAGGATGCACATGTAGGATGGCGCGCCGGGAGCGCCCGGTGACCGCGAGCTGGTCGCCCGCGACTGGCACAGTTCCAGCGACAGCAGATTGTTGTCCTGATACCACATGGGGAATTTCCCCGTGGCAAAGGTGTAGGGGCCGGGGTCGACGGCAGCGAGTTGCGCGAATGCACTGCCGGACAGCGATAGAGTCAGTCCCAGGGCGTTGAGCGCCAGGCGTGGCAATTTGTTCATGATGCCTCCTGATGAGGATCTGGACCTATGTGCGTTCATTGCACGATGACCACTTCTTCGGTATCGCTGCCGCCATTGGATGACGTCACCCGAACCTTGGCCGGTGGAATCGGCGAGATGCCGGTCGACAGGGATTTCACCGCGCCATCGCCGCTGAGGGAGCCGATGGCGACACCGGTGCCGGTGGTGGCGGTGAGGACCGGTGGCGATGTTTCATCGCTGGTCGACGCCACGATGGTGATCTGCCCGCTGTTCAGGCTGTATTGGGCCTGCGAGATCACCACCAGGTCGGTCAACGGCATGGACACAGAGGTCGGCGTGCTGGTGGGGATGGCCAGATGGTTGTCGGCCGTCACCACCAGGTTGCTCGGCAACGTCGGGTTGGTGGCGGACTGGGCGTACCAGTGACCGGTGGTGTCGGCCTCGCTCAGGTTCAGCACCGGGCTGTTGCTGTCCAGGGTCACGGTGGCAGGAGGCGGTGGGGCCATCACGAACACATCCTGCTGCGCCACCGTTGCGCTTTCCCCGGCTTTACGCGAGTACGTGCTGCGCTCGGCGATGATCGGAGTAGGGCGGACCACCGTCGACAACTTGCCGGAAATGGTCATCACCGTCGTGCGCAAATCCAGTCCGTTAGGGCCTTCGATGCGGATGTAGTTGGTATTGAAAGGGCTGCCGGTGAAGGCCTCGGCCAGGTTCGGATCGCCGATGAATTGATCGGCTTGACCCGTGTCCGGGTTGGTCTCGGTGTAGGGGCCGTTGACGCTGCGCAGGAACGGGCCGATGTCGCTTCTGAGTGCGCCGTCGTAGGTTTTTGGCGAGCCGATGCCGATGTCGCGCGTCATGTTGATCGCGCGGTCTCCACCGGCCGGAACGTCAAAGATGTCGACGCCGTAGGGGTGGGTGATGGTGTAGACCCCGGCGGTGGGCACGTCGACCCGAATACGGATACGGCCAAAACTGACCTGGTCGCCTTCTCTCACCTCTTCCGCGGCGAAGGCTGCTTCGACGGCGCTGACAAACGTCAGGTCGATGCCCCGGGCCGCATCGACGATGGAACCCTCACCGGTAAACCAGAACGTTTCATCGGGAAAGTTGCTCGGGAAAGCGATGGGTTGGGTGTCGTCGAAAACCCCTGGGGCCGGATTCAAAACGCACATGTAGGAGGGCGCGCCGGGGGCACCGGGAACCCTGGAACTGACAGCCTTGGACAAACACAAGTCGAGGGTTCGACCGTGGGTGTCCTGATACCAGGCAGCGAAGCCGCCGGTAGCGGGTTGATATGGACCGGGGTCTACAGCAAACAACGCGGCCTGGGCAGCGCCTTGGGCCAGAGCGGTCACAGCCATTGCGATCGCGGTTTTGGACAGTAAAGGGTGCATGAGTATTCCCTCTATCAGAGTACCTGCCCCTTGGATGTGGGTCAGTTGAGAGGGCTTCGGCAACTCCCATGCCAATCGGCGAAAACAACGCTGAGAGGCCCGGTGTACAAGCCTTTTTTGCGCAATGGGTGACCATTCCCCCAATGCTGGGAGCGGGCCTCTTTCCCCAGGATTGGGGGTAGATGGGGATAGCGGGGGGGGGGCGGGGAGGCGGCAGTTCATGGCCGGGCAAACTGCCAGCAGTGGGCTATAACCCTATAGGGGTTGTCCGAGAAGAATGTCCATGACCACGCTGGCAAAAACACTCGAGTCCGACAAGGGCGATGTTCGCCTGAGCACGCGCAAACAGCCGTTCAATCTGCTGCGCTGGTTTTCGCTCATCAGCATGGCGGTGATCGGCACGGTGGCGGTGGCGCTGGGTTCGGTGTCGACCAAATTCGTGATTACCGAAAGCGTGCAGCGCGATGCGTTACTGACCTCGCAGTTCATTCAGGCGATTGCCTCGGCGGAGGTGCGCCATGTGGCGATTCCCAATGTGCGGACCATGGGCGAGCTGCTCGACCCACGCAAGGACCGCGACTTTCCCGACGTCGACCCGATGGCCCGCGCCAACGCCCGTGGTGAATTCCTCGACCATATCGAACACCTGCCGGATGTGATCCTCGCCAACATTTATGCCCCCGACCGCATGGTGATCTGGTCGACCAACCCGGCGTTGATGGGCACCACGATCCATGCCGATGAGGACCTCGATGAGGCCTTCGCTTCAAAGACCCCGGTGTCGGCCAGCTACCACGATGTGGACAAGACGCGCATGGAACAGAAGTTCATCACGCCGCCGGAATACATCTTCATCGAGAACTACATTCCGCTGTTTGATGCCGATGGCAAGAACGTCACGGCGATGGTCGAGATCTACAAGGAGCCCAAGGACCTGATCAACCGCATGGAGCGCGGCCTGGTGCTGATCTGGCTGGCCACAGCCCTGGGCGGTGGCCTGATTTATTTCGGGCTGTACTGGATCGTGCGCCGTGCGGCGAACCTGCTGGCGACCCAGCAAAAGCAATTGATCACCAATGAAACCTTTGTCGCTCTGGGCGAGATGTCCTCGGCGGTGGCCCACAGCTTGCGCAACCCTCTGGCGACCATTCGTTCAAGCGCCGAACTGGCGCTGGAGTTCGACAGTGGCGCGGCGCACAAGAACATCAGCGACATCATCGGCCAGGTCGATCGCATGTCGAAGTGGGTGCGGGAGTTGCTGCAGTCCTTGCGACCGATCAATGACGACGCCGAACCGGTCAATCTGGTGGCAGCCTTGCATGACAGCCTCATGGCCTTCGAGCAACAGATCACCAAGGCCCGGGTCAACGTGGTGTTCGAGCCCAAAGAGACACCCATGGTGATGAGCCAGCAGGTGCAGTTGACGCAAATCCTCAACAGTCTGCTGGCCAATGCGCTGGAGGCCATGGACGAAGGCGGGACGCTGGCCATCACCCTGGAGCCGACCGATGCCCGCGGCGTGTGCGCGGTGGTCAGCGACACCGGCAAAGGCATGACCGAAGAACAACGAAAAATGGCGTTCCGCCCCTTTTTCACCACCAAGCAGGGCGGGCTCGGTGTCGGCTTGGTCCTGGTCAAACGGATCATGGAGCGTTTTGGCGGCGCCGTGACCCTCGACAGTCGAGAGGGTGAGGGCACCCGTGTGCGTCTGTCGTTCAAGTTGGCTTCCTGACATTGGAAGTTTTCGGACGGTATGGATGGCGGCGTTATCCCTGTGGGAGCGAGCCTGCTCGCGAATGCGGCATTCCAGCCCCCATCAATGTGAATGACACACGGCTTTCGCGAGCCGGCTCGCTCCCACAAATAGATCGGGATTAAACCAACAAGAAGTTGGCCGGCTGCAAGGCCGCCATAGCGAGACGCCTCCCCGCACCATCCCAATCCTGCAAGGCCCCTGAAACTGGGGGCGAACTTTCCCCATTAGCGGGTACCACTCCCCAATCGGTTTTCCCGATCATGGCGCATTGATGTTGATAAGCCTTTGTTTTATGGGGTATCAGCGTCTTTGTATAAAGCAGTTACAAATTGGCGAGGCTTTTGCAAAGGCACCATCACCTCCTTCACGCACATGAGGCAGCTGGTGATGGACAGAAGAGCGCGCGCTCCTTTCACGTGGTGGTTGATGCCGGGTATCAAGGTGTCGACATGAATCTGCATACACCACGCTCACGTGCCTTGGGCATGCACCTTGTGCTCCTGTTGGCCACCGGTTTGCTGGTCAGCCAGCTGCTGATCGCCCAACCAACGCCGTCGACACCCGCACCCATCCCCGCAGCAGCACCGGTGGAAACAGCCATCGTCGACTCCGCCAGCCCGTGGGGTGGCGCCTATTTCCCCAACACCCTGCTGACCGACCAGGACGGTCGGCAGGTGCATTTTTTCGATGACCTGATCAAGGGCAAGGTGGTGGTGATCAATTTCATCTTCACTTCGTGCAGCGATTCCTGCCCGCTGGAAACCGCGCGCCTGCGTCAGGTGCAAAAACTGCTCGGCGACCGGGTCGGCAAGGACATCTTTTTCTACTCCATCAGCATCGATCCCTTGAGTGATACCCCTGCGGTGCTCAAGGCCTATTCGCAACGTTTCCAGGTCGGGCCGGGCTGGCAGTTCCTCACCGGAGAGTTCGCCGATGTCACCGAGTTGCGGCAAAAGCTCGGGTTGTTCATCGAAGGCGTGGACAACGGTCGCAGCAAGGACCACAACCTGAGCCTGATTGTCGGCAACCAGCAAACCGGTCGCTGGATGAAAGCCTCACCCTTCGAGAACCCGTGGATTCTGGCCGATCAACTGGCCAACACCTTGCATAACTGGAAACAACCGAGCATTGCAGAGAGCTACGCCAACGCCCCGGAGATTCGTCCACCGAGCAACGGCGAAGAACTGTTTCGCACCCGTTGCGCCTCGTGCCACAGCCTCGGTCCGCTGGATGGGCAGGGCATCGGCCTGCGCAGCATCGGCCCGGACCTGATCGGCGTGACCCGACAACGCGATCCGGCCTGGCTCAGCCGCTGGATCCGTGAGCCGGACCGCATGCTCGCGGAAAAAGACCCGATTGCCATGGAGCTGTTCGAACGCTTCGACAGGATACCGATGCCCAACCTGCGCATGGATGAGAAGTCCGCGCAGTCGATCATCGACTTTTTACAGGAGGAAACCGATCGCCAACATCCGCCTTCAACCCCTTTGGCCGGCAACGAAGAACCCGAACATCATCACGCAATCGCGGCCCCCGGCAAGACTCGGGTGCAATAGTGGCGAAATAACACTCGCTCGACCTTCAGAGGCGGGCAATGCCACCTACACTGATCCGAAACACGGCTGAAAAGGCTTGAAGACTCGTAACCAGGACCGTCCCATGCAGATACTGGAAGAACAAAAAGTACCTGCGCCGACTCCCCCGGCGACAGGAGGCAAGGAGTGGCGACCGCCGTTCAATCTGGTGCGCTGGTTCTCCCTGGCGAGTTTTTTCATCATCGCCGCGGTAGCGCTGGGGCTGGGCTACATTTCCACGCGCTTCGTGGTGGAAGAGAGTATCGAGCGCGACTCGATGCTGACCGCGCAATTCATACAGGCCATTGGCGATGCGGAAATTCGCCATGCCCAGATCACCCCGAAACGGACCATGGGCGAGATGCTCGACCCCCGGGATGAAAACGCTTACCAGGATGTCAATCCGGCGGCACGTGCGTCATCGCGCGTCGAGTTTCTCGATCATGTGGAACACCTGCCGGACATTCTGCTGGCCACGGTGTACGCCCTCGATCGTACCGTCGTCTGGTCGACGAACCCGGAGCTGATCGGCGTGCGGATCAAAGACGATGAGGAACTGGACGAGTCCTTCGAAATGAAAGAGGCCGTGTCCACCAGTTATCACGAAATCGACGAGGAGCGCCCCGAGCAACGCTTGCTGCGTGAACCGCAGTACCTGTTCATCGAAAACTACATTCCGATGTTCAACGCCGACAAAAGCAAAGTGATTGCCATGGTGGAGATCTACAAGGAGCCGGCGGACCTGGTGGAGCGCATCCAGCGCGGGTTCAAGGCAATCTGGCTGGCGACCCTGCTGGGCGGGGCGGCGATTTACCTGGGCCTGTTCTGGATCGTGCGCCGCGCGGCCATGCTGCTGCAGAGCCAGCAAAAACAACTGGTGGCCAACGAAACCTTTGTCGCCCTGGGGGAAATGTCCTCGGCGGTGGCCCACAGCCTGCGCAATCCACTGGCCAATATCCGGTCCAGCGCTGAACTGGCCCAGGAAATCGCCAGCCAGACCGCGCAGAAAAACATCGGCGACATCATCAGCCAGGTCGACCGCATGTCGCGCTGGGTCCGTGAATTGCTGGTGTCGTTGCGACCGGTCAATGATGACCATGAACGTGTCGACCTGGTGCTGACCATCGACGATGCCCTGGGTGCCTTCGAACCGCTGATCAAGCGCTCGAACGTCGACGTGCGCTTCACCCCCAAAAGCGTGCCACCGGTCGTCAGCCAGCAGGTGCTGCTCACGCAAATTCTCAATAGCCTGTTCGCCAATGCCCTGGAAGCCATGCCTGCCGGTGGCGTGTTGAGCATCGATATTGAAACACCGGTCCCGGGTCAAGTGAGCATGATCCTCAACGACACCGGCAAGGGCATGACCAAGCAGCAACAGCAAATGGTCTTCAAGCCGTTCTTCACCACCAAACAAGGTGGGCTGGGGGTGGGCCTGGCGCTGGTCAAAAGAATAATGGAGCGTTTTGAAGGCTCGGTCGAACTGACCAGCCAGGAGCAGGAAGGAACCCGCGTTTGTCTGAATTTTAAAGTGGCAACGGGAGGGGAATATGGAACACAGCATACTGCTGGTCGAGGATGATGAACTCCTCGCCGAGAATATTCAGACTTACCTTGAGCGCAAAGACTTCGAAGTGACGGTCTGCCACTCGGCTGAAGACGCACTGGAGCAATTGAGGACTTTCGTTCCCGACGTGGTGCTGACCGACAACTCGTTGCCAGGCATGAGTGGTCACGACCTGATCCAGAAGCTGCGCATCAGCGCGCCGGATCTGAAAGTGATCATGATGACCGGCTACGGCAACGTCGAGGACGCCGTGGTGGCCATGAAGGAAGGCGCGTTCCATTACGTGACCAAACCCGTGGCGCTGCCGGAACTCAAGCTGCTGCTGGACAAGGCCCTGGCTACCGAAAGGATGGAGCGCACGCTGTCGTTCTATCAGGAGCGCGAGGCGCAAAAGTCCGGGGTGCAGGCGCTGATCGGCGAATCGGCGCCGATGGTCTACCTCAAAGGCACCATCGCCCAGTTGCTCGACGCCGAACGCCGGATGGCCAACACCGACCTGCCGCCGGTGCTGGTGGAAGGTGAGACGGGCACGGGCAAGGAACTGGTGGCCCGTGCCCTGCATTTCGACGGCCCGCGCGCCAAAGGGCCATTCATTGAATTCAACTGCGCCTCGATTCCCTCCAACCTGGTGGAGTCGGAGCTGTTCGGTCACGAGAAAGGCGCCTTTACCGACGCCAAGGATCGTCGTGTCGGGCTGGTGGAAGCGGCCGACGGCGGCACGCTGTTTCTCGATGAAGTGGGGGAAATGGACCTGCTGTTGCAAGCCAAGCTGCTCAAGCTGCTGGAAGACCGGAGCATCCGCCGGGTCGGTTCGGTCAAGGAGCGTAAAGTCGATCTGCGGGTGATCAGCGCCACCAATTGCAACCTCGAACAAATGGTCCAGCAGGGCAAGTTCCGCCGCGACCTGTTTTTCCGCCTGCGCATCATCTCGATCAAGGTGCCGCGCTTGTATGTCCGTGGTGAAGACATCCTGTTGCTGGCCCGGCACTTTCTGGGGACCCATGGCAAACGCTATGGCAAACCGCATTTGCGTTTCAGCGATCAGGCCGAAGAGTTGCTGCTCAACTACAGCTGGCCGGGTAACGTGCGCGAGTTGCGCAACATGCTGGAGCAGACCGTGCTGCTGGCGCAAAGCGACATCGTCGCCGCCCATCAGCTGAATGTCTGCATGAGCCTGGTGGATGAACCACCGCCGTATCAACACGAGCTACCACCCAGCGAACCACGCGTGGCTTACAACGGCACCGAGTCGATGAACCTGCCGGAAGTCGAACGCGACATGGTGCGCAAGATGCTCGACAAGACCGACTGGAACGTTACCAAGTCCGCACGGCTGCTGGGCTTGAGCCGCGACATGCTGCGCTACCGGATCGAAAAACTCGGCCTTGCGCGCCCGGACAAACGGCAGTGGTAGGAGCGAGCTTGCTCGCGATGGTCGTCAACGATGACGCTGGGGGCCTGATACCCCGCTGCGTTCTCTCGTCCATCGCGAGCAAGCTCGCTCCTACAGGTTCACAGCGCTGGGCCTGGAGTGCTCAGGCAGGCCAGCATGCACCTCGGGTCGATGACTTCCTGGTTCACGTAGACGCCGCGCTCCGAATCGTAGGTGCGGATGAACACGCGAACAGTGGCATCGGCCACCGTGGGCAACCGTGAGTCGGAAAACACGTGCTCGCTGGAAACCGGGATGAACGTCTGGGGCGATGTCGGGATATATGACCCCGGCGGTACGGTGCTCAGCGAAGGAGGGGCGGGGTGGGCGAAGGGTTGATCGGCCCCGTAATAGTTGAACTCACTGCTCGACTGCTCGGTTTGCATCGGGCTGTCATCCGCCCGTGCACAGGTGGCGGCGGTCAGGCAAAGGGCAAGCAACAGCGTCTGTTCGGTCTTGTTCATGGCAGCACCTGTGACATCGGTTTTCGCGCATATCCCCAAGGTCATTAACTATAGCGCCCCCTGTAGGAGCGAGCTTGCTCGCGATGGGCTAGAGAGCGCCGCGGGGTGTCAGGCTCCCCGTGTTATCGTTAACGATCATCGCGAGCAAGCTCGCTCCTACAACCGTCAACCCAAGACCCGATTCTGGAATGTGCAATGGAAATGCCGACAAAAGAACAAGCCATCGCCAGCAACCGCGATGCCTGGAACGACTCCGCCCGCCACCATATGGACAGCCCTGACTGGCAGGTGCTCTTGAGCGCCGTGGGCCGGTCGGATTTTACCTGCCTGGATGACACCCTGACCGCTGTATTGACCGAGGTCGGTGTCGATGGCAAGGATGTGGTGCAACTGGGCTGCAACAATGGCCGCGAAAGCCTGTCGCTGTTTGCCCTGGGCGCCCGGCAGGTGGTCGGTGTCGACCAGTCCGCGGCGTTTCTCGACCAGGCGCGGGAACTGGCGTCACGCTCGGCCCATGAGCCTGCATTCATCGAGGCCGATATTCACCGTTTGCCGCTTGAGTTACAGAGCCGTTTCGACCTGGCGTTGATCACCATCGGCGTATTGAACTGGATGCCGGACATCGGCGAATTTTTCCGCCATGTGGCACAGACACTGAAGCCGGGTGGGGCGCTGGTGGTGTACGAGACCCATCCGTTCCTGGAAATGTTTGACCCGGAAGGTGCCGATCCCTTCGCCCTGGCCAGTTCGTATTTTCGCAGCGAGCCGTTCGTGCAGACCGAGCCGATCGTC
This sequence comes from Pseudomonas sp. SDO5532_S415, assembly GCF_054071155.1. Taxonomy (NCBI): domain Bacteria; kingdom Pseudomonadati; phylum Pseudomonadota; class Gammaproteobacteria; order Pseudomonadales; family Pseudomonadaceae; genus Pseudomonas; species Pseudomonas sp. SDO5532_S415. Next base: position 13,354 of record NZ_JBSVWS010000160.1, read on the forward strand.
TACGAGGGCAAAGTCGAACAACAGGCCGCGCCGTCGTACTGGTTCGTCCACACCCTGGGTGCCATCTTCCACGGCGCCCTCGCGGCGGGTCTGAACATCCGCCATTTCAAGGAATACCCGCATTCCAATCGTGAGGAACTGTACGACCGTTACCAACAGCGGGAGGCGCAGTTGCCGATGTGTTTTACATTGGTGGTGCGCAAGGGCTGAGGAATGTATTGCGTCGACTGACGCCTTCGCGAGCAGGCTCGCTCCCACATGTTGATCGGTGTCGAACACAAGTGC
>NZ_JBSVWS010000161.1:0-13493 GCF_054071155.1 Pseudomonas sp. SDO5532_S415
CTTGGCTAGCCTGACGGAAGTACGCTGTACCTGTGGGAGCGAGCCTGCTCGCGAAGCGTTCAGCGCGGTTTTGAGTCAAAGGCAGAGGCGGTAATCCCCCATTGCCCCAACCAGTAACTGAGGATGATCACATAGGGCGCGGCATCGAACGGCATCACAAAGCGACTGATGCCAATCACGCTGTCCGAGAACACAAATGCCACGGCACCCGCAGCCGCCAGCAGCGCGGAGCGTTTGGGCACATCGGTGCCAAGCCGGGCCAGCGCTCGCCACAGCATGGCGCTGATGGCCAGGCCGTAGACGATCACCGGGATGAGCAACGGCCCCAATCCGTGGGCAATCAGAATCCCCAGCAGAACGGCCCCGACTCCCAGGGCGATAATCAGCGGCAACAGCGCCAACCGGCGGCAGTCGCTCAAATACGCTTTCAGATAGGCCAGATGCGCAACCAGAAACGCACCCAGGCCAAACACAAACAAATCCCCCGGCCACGCCAGCAACACATCGCCGATCAGGGAGAAGATCAAGCCGAGGCTGATCCAGCGCCGATAGTCGCTGGGCGGCGCGTCGTGCAGCCAGCCGAGCAAGGCCAGTACCGGCAACGGTTTCACCAACAGGCACAGCAGCGAGGCGTGCACGCTCAGGCCGTAGAGAAACGTCACCGCGCCCATCAGCGCCAGAATCAGCCAACCCATGGTCAGTTAACCGAAATCGCGCAGTCGAAGGATTCCACCGGCAGCACTTCCGGTGCCCAGGGCTGTTGCGAGGTCAGGCGCAAGCGTGCGGTGCCGGGTGCAAAGGCCTGAAAGCGCCAGGTCGAGACGCCGGCCGCGCCCACAACACCGGCATCTTCCGGGTTTCGATAAACCTCTGGCCCCAGTGCACGCAACACGCCGCCGGCCGAATCCTGAATGGCCCAGCGATAGCCCGTGGTCGGGTTGCTTGGCAGGGTCAGGATCAGGTTTTGCCCGCTGGTGAGTTTAATCGGGCATTCGCTTTGTTTTTCCACGGTCACGTTGTGCTTCGGTTGCGTGGCGCAGGCGGCCAGCAGCGCGAGGGCAATAGGGACAAACAGGCGGGTGGGGGACATGGGGTCTGTGGCTCCGGCGTTCTCGACGAACGGCGAGCATAACTGAAGGTGAGACAAATTGTGACAGGTGCGGGAATTGGCGTTGTGAGCGCCGACGCCTTCGCGAGCAGGCTCGCTCCCACAGGGATTGCAGTAGGCACAAAATTTGTGAACACCACTGCAACCACATGTGGGAGCGAGCCTGCTCGCGAAAGCGATGACGCAGGCGCTACAACGCTGTCAGAACAACACCTTCGCCACATCCGCAAACGCTTGGCGAAATGGACTGTAATATCCAGCCTGCTGCTGATGTTCTCCAGAAACATAAAGGACGCGTCACGCAACAGTAAGGGCCATATCGTCAGTCCAGTTCGATTTGTGCTCTACCCCATCAAAGTGCCAATAGGTTTGCATTGCTTTCATCTTGTATGCGCCGGGTAACAGTGCCCATCCAGGTTTTGCCTCCCACCCACCAGCGCCATCAGGATCAACGTTGGTTTTGTAAGTGGCCGTGGGCAAAGGACTCACTCTGGTTAACTCGATGTCAACCCGAGTCTGGGCATGATGCCCTGTCCCTTTGATAGTTTGATCAAGTAGAGGAAGTGAGCCCCCCGCAGTGGGCTTTGTGAAAACCGGTCGTTCGAGCAACTTTTCGAATGAAATGATTTCAGTCGGTTCGGAGGTCTCGTCGGGCCACCATGTTTTCTGCCGTACCTTAATCTCGGCATTCTTCGGAACGAGATAGAAACTTCGGCTGAGGTAGATGCTGAAAGTGCCGTCCTGCTCGACCGTACCAACGTCATGCCAGGTACCTTGTTGCGTAAAGTTCGATTGCAGCTGTATGACAGCACCTGCTACGCCAGTCCCCTTCAATTCCAGTTTTTCAACGGTCGCCCCTTCTGTTGGATACGAAAGGACGGGTGGGAGTAATTGCGTGTTCGCCATGGTTGCTCACACTTGATTGAGGTATGAGCAACCGTTTTAGCAGTGCATGTAAGCAGTGCCACCTGTCAGAACTATCAGTTCCGACAGGTGGTTTACTATGAGTCAATTGTCAGAACAACACCTTCGCCACATCCGCAAAGCGCTTGGCGAAATGCACGGTAATCCCTTCCTTCAGATAATCCGGCAGTTCGTCGAAACTCCCGCGATTCGGCTCCGGCAGGATCAACTCGAAAATCTTCTGCCGCCGCGCCGCGATGACCTTTTCGCGCACGCCGCCAATCGGCAGTACATGCCCGGTCAAGGTCAGTTCGCCGGTCATGGCCACGCCTTTTTTCGGTGGCTGGTTGCGGGCGAGCGAGAGCAGGGCGCTGGCCATGGTCACGCCGGCGCTTGGGCCGTCTTTGGGTGTTGCGCCTTCCGGCACGTGCAAGTGCACGAAGGCTTCGTCGAAGAACTTTGGATCGCCGCCGAACGACTTCAGATTGGAGCTGACGTAGCTGTAGGCGATTTCCGCCGACTCTTTCATCACATCACCCAGTTGCCCGGTGAGTTTGAATCCGCGATTCAACGTGTGAATCCGGGTCGCTTCGATCGGCAAGGTCGCGCCGCCCATGCTGGTCCAGGCCAGTCCGGTGATGACGCCAGTGCCCGACAGGACTTGTTCGTTGCGAAACACCGGATGGCCGAGGGAGGCTTCCAGGTCTTTCGGACCGAGTTTGATCACTGCGTTCGGCTCATCGATCAATTTCATCACGGCCTTTCGCACCAGTTTGCCGAGCTGTTTTTCCAGTTGCCGCACGCCGGCCTCACGGGCGTAACCGTCGATCAAGGCCTTCAACGCGTTGTCACTGATGCTCAGGCTGCCTTTGGAGACACCGGCCTTTTCCAGCAGCTTGGGCCACAGGTGACGCTTGGCGATGGCGACTTTTTCTTCGGTGATGTAACCCGACAGCCGAATCACTTCCATGCGGTCGAGCAGCGGGCCGGGAATGGAATCCAGGGTGTTGGCGGTGCAGACGAACAGCACTTTCGACAGGTCCATGCGCAGATCAAGGTAGTGGTCGAGGAATTCGACGTTCTGCTCAGGGTCGAGGGTTTCCAGCAACGCCGACGCCGGGTCGCCCTGGTAGCTTTGGCCCATCTTGTCGATTTCGTCGAGCATGATCACCGGGTTCATTACTTCGACGTCTTTCAACGCTTGAACGAGTTTGCCCGGCTGCGCGCCGATGTAGGTGCGGCGGTGGCCCTTGATCTCGGCTTCGTCGCGCATACCGCCGAGGCTGAAACGGTAGAACGGCCGGCCCAGGGACTCGGCGATGGATTTGCCGACGCTGGTCTTGCCCACGCCCGGCGGGCCGACCAGCAGCACGATAGAACCGCTGATCTCGCCTTTATAGGCACCGACCGCGAGGAATTCGAGGATGCGGTCCTTGATGTCGTCGAGGCCTGCGTGGTGTTTGTCCAGCACCTTGCGCGCGTGTTTGAGGTCGAGCTTGTCCTCGCCATACACGCCCCACGGCACCGAGGTCGCCCAGTCGAGGTAGTTGCGGGTCACCGCATACTCCGGCGAACCGGTCTCGAGGATCGACAGCTTGTTCATCTCTTCTTCGATGCGCTTCTGCGCCTGCGACGATAGTACCTTGCCGGTCAGTCGCTGCTCGAACTGTTCCAGGTCGGCGCTGCGGTCGTCCTTGGTCAGCCCCAGCTCCTGCTGGATGACCTTGAGTTGTTCCTTGAGGAAAAACTCGCGCTGGTGCTCGCCGATCTTGCGGTTCACTTCGGCGGAGATTTCCTTTTGCAGGCGCGCGACTTCGACTTCCTTGCGCAGCATCGGCAGGACTTTTTCCATGCGCTTGAGCATCGGCACGCAGTCGAGCACTTCCTGCAGTTCGCTGCCGGTGGCCGAGGTCAGCGCGGCGGCGAAGTCGGTCAGCGGCGATGGGTCGTTGGGGCTGAAGCGGTTGAGGTAATTCTTCAGTTCTTCGCTGTACAGCGGGTTGAGCGGCAGCAGTTCCTTGATCGCATTGATCAGCGCCATGCCATAAGCCTTGACCTCATCGGTCGGCTCGGTGGGCTGGTGCGGGTATTCGACTTCCACCAGGTACGGCGGGCGATGGTGCTTGAGCCAGGTCTTGAGCCGGACGCGGGTCAGGCCCTGGGCGACGAATTGCAGTTTGCCGTTTTCGCGGCTGGCGTGGTGCACCTTGACCAGGGTGCCGTACAGCGGCAGGGCCGAGGTGTCGAAGTGGCGTGGATTGTCCTGGGGTGTGTCCATGTAGAACAGGGCCAGGGAGTGGTGCTCGGATTTGCTGACCAGATCAAGGGTTTCCGCCCAGGGTTCTTCATTGACGATGACCGGCAGCACCTGGGCCGGGAAGAACGGTCGATTGTGGATCGGGATGATGTAGACCTTGTCCGGCAGATTCTGGCCGGGCAGGGCGAGGCCTTTGCCGGGAGTGTGGTGGTGGGCGTTTTCCGGGTCGGCGTATTCGCTGGAGTCTTCGGGGAATTCCTGCTGGTCGCTCATGGGGGCACCTGCGCAATGGGTATGGGTCTTAGATGGGGCAGGTTGGCGGTGGTTTCAATGATGCTTGGGGGTTACTGAATCATTCGAGGGTATGTTCAGTAGATAGACAGGTTAGCTGGGTACTTTGGTTGGGGCGGTCCCGGTGGTCACTTAAAACAGATGATGTTCCAGCCGTCGGGGCCCGTCGCCCGCTTGATCGAAAATCCACCGAACGACGCCGGGTAGCGATCTCAACGCGGCAAAAACCTGCGACCGGTGCTGTAGGGTGCAGAGCACATGCACATTGGGGCCGGCATCCATCGTGGCACACACCTGCAGCCCTTCGCCGCGCAGTTGGCGAACCCGTTCAAGCAGCGTCAGTGTTGTCGGTTGCCAATAGAAAACCGGCGGTTGGGACGTCATGGCGATCATGTGCATTTCAATGGCTTCGCACTCCACGGCGTCGGCCAATGCAGTGAAGTCACGGTTGAGAATGGCTTGGCGCACGGTGTTCAGGCGGTCTGGCAACAGATCAAGACGGGCTCGGTAAAAAGGGCTGCTGGAGGCCAGATGATGACCCTGGCGGGAGCTGACCTTCTTGTGCCTGGCGTCGACCACGGCAATCAGGTCACACAGCGGCCAGTGCTGCGCCGGAGCGAAGGCTTGTGCCGGCCCTGCAAGCTGTCGGGCATCGCCTGGCCACTGGACAAATCCGCCGAACGCCGACCGTGACGCCGAACCTGAGCCGGACAAACGTGCCAGTTCACTGATGTGCGCGGCATCGCAGTTCTGATCGCACAGCAGGGCGAAGGCCATGGCCAGGGCACTGAAGCCAGCCGCCGACGAAGCGATTCCGGCTCCGGTGGGGAAGCTGTTGCTGGTGGCGATGCGCAGGGGGTGCCAGTGATCGAAGTGCTGGCGCAGTTGCCCCAGGTGATACTCGATACCGAAGCGCAAAGAGGCGTTGGCGGGCACCAGTGTGCCCTCGCGGGTTCTCCACAGGATCTCATCGGTTGAGCCAATGGGCAGCGGTGCCATCGTGCAAAGGCTGACGCACTGACTCAGGGTCATGGACAGCGAAACGTTGTTGGGGAGCGTCAGCTGTTCATTGCTCATGCCCCAATACTTGATCAATGCAATGTTGCTGGGGGATGAGACGGTGATTCGGTTCATTTCTGAGTGATCTCCAGGCCGCTCACCCCCAGTGCTGCATCAATCCTGCGGTAGTGCGCCAGTTCCGGCAGCGCCGGGGCACCCACCACCAGCAGCGCTCCGGCGCTCTCCCCGCAAAGCGCACCGGCGCCACATATCTTTGCCGCGCCTCCGGCCCTTTCTATGGCGCGAATCACCTCGGCAACGGCAGCTGGAACGACACCCAGTTTTTCCAGATCGGCTTCATAGTCGCGCAACACGGCCTTGAGTGTTTCAGGCATCGGACGCGTTTGCTGCAAGAGCGAGCAAAAGCGCTCAGTGTTGCGACACATGCTGGCCAGCAGTGGATTGCCCTTGCCTGCCAGCCTGTGTCGAGTGGCGGCGACCACTTGTCCGGTACTCTCGCGGGCGGCGCCGGTGTGATAGAGCTGCAATCCGTGCAGTACGCTCAGGTTTTCGATGGGCCATGGAGTCAGGTTGAAACCACCTTCCCCGTCTGATCGCCGCTCGACCACCGAGCCATGCAGGCTGGTGTTGTGGTCGATCCCGGAAGACTGGCCGTGGACATAGCGCTCAATGGTTTGCGCCAGACATTGCACTGGATTGTCCATCGCTGGCAGCCTGAAGAGCCGCAGCAGTGCCGCCACCAGCGTAACCGCCAAAGCGCCGGAGCTGCCGAACCCGGCTTCGGCAGGAATCTGTGATCGCACCCGCAGAGAGAATCCACGCCAGTCCTGCGGTGCCAACCTGAGCAGGATTTCTCCGATGGAGCATTTGACCACGTGATCAAGGTCCTGGCCTTTGACCTGAGCAAAGGTCCGGGATGTTGGATCGCTCACATAGTGCTTCCACGCCTGGCGCACTTGCAGGGTGTAATCCGCCAGTTGCAGAGGGTCGTAAACCCGCTGGATCGAGAGGTCGGGCAATCTCAGTTTAATCTGTCCGTCGTGACGCGGATGTACCCGGACATTGCAATACAGCCCCAGGGAACTGGCGATCACCGGACATCCATGCAGGGCGGCGTGCTCACCCATCAGAATGATTTTGCCCGGGGCGCTGGCTTGAATGGCGATCATCCGTCAACGTCCCAGTTGCACATGGGCTTTGACCAGATTGTGAGACGCTTGCGCAGCCATGATCGACAATTCACCCGCCAACACTAGGGTGCCGAGTATTTCTGCCAGGCGCAGCACATCCATCCCGGGTTTTTTCTCGCCGGGCACGATACCCATCAACGCCAGGGCCTCCGATTGCGTGCCAAGGCCGGTACCACCGCCGACGGTGCCCAACGGTGTGTCGGGCAACAGGATTGAGGCGTAGACGGCGCCATGCTCGCGGGGTTCGATACAGGTGATACCGATGGCGCTTTCGGCGACCTGGGCGACATCCTGGCCGGTAGCCATAAAAAACGCGGCAAGGATGTTGGCGTGATGGGCATTGCAACCGATCGCGCCGGCCATGGCTGAGCCGAGCAGGTTCTTTCGGTATTGAAGCTCACACACTGCAGGTGCATCGGTTTTCAGAATGTCGCGCAGGATATCAGCGCTCAGGCGTGCTTCGGCATAAATGCGCTTGCCGCGACCGTTGAGAAAATTGACCGCCGCCGGTTTTTTATCGATGCAGTAGTTGCCGGAAACACTGACGCATTGTACGCCCGTCGCAGGGCTGATCAGTTGAGTGACCGCACGATCGCAGGCGATGCTCGCCATGTTCATGCCCATGGCATCGGCACAGAGGAATCGAAAGCGCAGGTAGATTGAGGTGCCGACCACGGCAGGCTCGATATCTTGCAATCGCAGGTGAGCACTGTCCTGGTCGCACAGCTGTTTGATGTCTTGGTAGTGGCTGTCTATCCAGGCCAGGAATGCCTGGGTTTGCACGATGCCGCTGGAGCGAAACACCGGTGCCCGGGTGATACCGATATCTTCGACGCGAACCACCGCGCCACCAGCGGCATGCAGTGCGCTGCAACCTCGGGAGACACTGGCGATCAATGCGCCTTCCGTGGTGGCCAACGGTGCGAATACCGGTTCACTGGCGCAAAGCGCTTGACCCTTGATCAGCACGGGCCCGACGACACCCACCGGAATCTGAATGGCACCGATGAAGTTCTCGCATTTGGCCGGTTTTGCATCGAAGGTGTAACTACCGATGGTGTGCAGCGACATTCCGCTGATACGTTGCAAAGCTTCACGACGGATGTAGGCCGCTTCGTCGTGGGAAAAAGCCTTTGGCAACTGGTGCAGTTTGATTTCACCCTCGGCCAGAGCCTCGATCCAGCCAGTGACATTTCGGGTTGGGGATGTCATTTGCACCTCAGTTATACGGGCACGCTTTTGCGTGCGTGCAATTGAGGATGCGCAGAAAAGAAATGAGCAGCTACTGTCAGAGTTGACAGTTATTTAGATCGATTGGCGATTGATCCTTTATCGATCAGGCATTCAAAAAAAGGGCGACACCCTTACGGAGCGTCGCCCTTTGTTCTGCTGTCGCTAAAAACTATTCCGACAGTTTGTACGCAATCACATAGTCACCCTGTTTGGTGCCCAGGGAACCATGACCGCCGGCAACGACCAGCACGTATTGCTGGCCGTCCTTGCCGGTGTAGGTCATGGGTGTGGTCTGCGCGCCGGCAGGCAGGCGGCCTTCCCACAGTTGCTTGCCGTTTTTCACGTCGTAGGCACGCAGGTACTGGTCGAGGGTGCCGCTGAGGAAACCGACGCCACCGGCGGTGGTAAAGGTGCCGCCCAGGCTTGGCACGCCCATGCTCAGCGGAATCGGAACCGGTGAGCTGTCGCGCACGGTGCCGTTCTTGTGCATCCAGATTTTTTCCTGGGTGGTCAGGTCGATGGCGGCCACGTAACCCCAGGCCGGCGCCTGGCACGGCAGGCCCATTGGCGACAGCAGTGCTTCGAGGATCACGCCGTACGGCGCACCCTTGTTCGGCTGCACACCTTCGGTTTCGCTTTTGCGCGGGCCTTGGGCGGCGATGTCGGCGGCCGGGATCATTTTCGATTTGAAGGCCATGTAGCTCGGGTTCACGAAGGCGATCTGGCGCACCGGATCGACCGAGATACCGCCCCAGTCGAACACGCCGAAGTTACCCGGATACACGATCGAACCCTGCAACGACGGCGGGGTGAACGGACCGTCGTAGCGCATGGATTTGAAGTCGATCCGGCAGATCAGCTGGTCGAACGGGGTCACGCCCCACATGTCGCGTTCCTGCAGCGGTGGCGGCATCAGGTTGAGGTCGGATTTCGGCTGGGTCGGCGACGTGTGGTCGCCTTCCACCGCGCCTTGCGGCACCGGCACTTCATTGATCGGTACGATGGCCTGGCCGCTGCTGCGGTCCAGTACGTAGATGCTGCCTTGCTTGGTGGAGGCCAGTACCGCCGGCTTCACGCCATCGGCGGTTTTCAGGTTCATCAGGGTTGGCTGGCCACCGACGTCCATATCCCACAGGTCATGGTGGGTGAACTGGAAGTGCCAGCGCACTTTGCCGGTGGCGATGTCCAGGGCGGTCAGGCCGGCGGCGTGCAGCTCCGATTCAGGCGTGCGCGCGCCACCGAACTGGTCCGGGGTCTGATTGCCCATCGGCAGGTAGAGCATGCCGAGTTTTTCATCGACGGCGAACATGGACCACATGTTCGGTGAGTTGCGGGTGTAGACCTTGCCTTCGGCAATCGGCGTGGTGTCGTCCGGGTTGCCGCTGTCCCAGTTCCACACCAGTTTGCCGGTGTGCACGTCGAAGGCGCGGATCACACCGCTCGGTTCGTCGGTGGAGACGTTGTCGGTGACGTGCCCTCCGATCACCACCAGGTCCTTGGTGACCGCGGGAGGCGAGGTGGAGTAGTAGCCGCCGGCGGTGAAGCCGCCGATGTTGGCGCGCAGGTCGACCTGGCCCTTGTCGCCGAAGTCTTCGCACATCTTGCCGGTGTCGGCGTTGAGGGCAATCAGACGAGTGTCGGCGGTGGGCAGGAAGATGCGGCGTGGGCAGATGCTGGCCACCGGTGCGCTGGCGCTGCCGGTCGGGCTCTGTTCGGAGGCATACACCGCGTCATCGTGATAGGTCACGCCACGGCAGGTCATGTGCGCCCAACCCTTGAAGTTCGCCGCGTTCTGCGTCGAGAGCTTCGGATCGAAACGCCAGATTTCCTTGCCGCTGTCCGGGTCCAGCGCAATCACCTGGCTGTGCGGCGTGCAGACATAGAGCATGCCGTTGACTTTCAGCGGGGTGTTTTCGGCGGTGGTTTCGCCCGGGTCGTTCGGCCCTGGCAGATCACCCGTGCGGTAGGTCCAGGCCGGCACCAGCTTGTGCACGTTCTGCGGGGTGATCTGTGCCAATGGCGAGTAACGGTCGCCGTGAGCACTGCGGCCGTAGGAGTTCCAGTCGCCGTCCGGCATGGCAGGCGCGGTGTTGGTCATGCCCGGGACGCTGTCGCGGTCCAGTTGTCCCTTGATTTCACCGGGGGTGGTGAACTGGCTGGCCAGCGCAGTGGCGCCGGCGATGACCACGGCCACGCTCAGCGCACCCGTGCCCATCGGTGCTGCACCGGCGCGCAACAGCGGACTACGGAACCATGGCAGCAACATGACGATGCCGAGGGCAAACAACATGGCCAGACGCGGCACCAGTTGCCACCAGTCGAGGCCGACTTCCCACAGTGCCCAGACGGTGCTGGCGAACAGCACCAATGCGTACAGGCCCAGCGCAGCGCGGCGGGCGGCGATCAGCAGGACGCCGGTCAGCGTCAGGCCAATACCGGCCAGCACGTAATACAGCGAGCCGCCGAGCAGGCTCAGCTTGATACCGCCGGCCAGCATGGCCAGGCCCATTAGCAGAAGCAGGACACCGAGCAGGCTCGGCAGCAGACGGCTTCGACTCAAAGCACCCTCAGTGCTCATAGTGTGGTTCTCCGTGAAGTTTTGATGAGTCCCGCGCAGGTTCACTGTAGATGATGATCCTGTGTGGGCATGGTTCAGCTAAAAGGTGTTCTGTCGATGCGGTCCCTTGTGGGAGCGAGCCTGCTCGCGAAGGCGGTGTGTCATCCGACGCTGATGTTGGATGTGATGGCCGCTTCACGAGCCGGCTCGCTCCCACAGGTTTTTGCGTAATTCTTAGAACGACGACTGGATCTTGATCCCGCCAATCAGCGCATCGTCGACCTGGTCCACGCCACCGGGGTGGCGGATGTATTGCAGGTTCGGGCGCACGGTCAGCCAATTCGTGACGTGCACGCCGTAATAGAGTTCGGCGCTGTATTCGGTGTCCTGGGGCGGCAGGAACGACGGATCGTCGTAGTCGAAAACGGCGTGGGCCTGGTTGGTCGCCTCGGCGTTCTTGCGATAGGCCGGGTTCACGTGGACGCGGGCCAGGGCGAAGCCGATGTCGTCATTGGCGCGTGCATCGAACAGACCTTTGTAGACGACACCGGCCTGGACGTAGTTGTCGATGGCGTTGGTCTTCTTGTCGTGCATCGTGCCGTTGGCGAACACGCTCAAACCCCGGCTGTGATCGCTGGCGACGCTGGTGATTTGCTGCTGGATGCCGAGCCACACACCGTGCTTGCTCGACGCGCTGCGGTAAGCCTCGCCACTCAGGGCGGCGGGCTGGCCATGGCTATCCTTGTAGACGTCGGTGGCATTGGCGTTGCTGTAGTAATAACCGGCGCGGTATTCGCCCGGCAGGCCGTCGAACTTCGGCGTCCACACCAATTCCACCGGCAGGATCGCGCCCTGGGTGCCGCTGCCGCTGAGCTTGAAGCCGTTGTCGCGATCCAGATTCGACGGGTTTTGCTCATAGGCGCCGACCTGTGCGTACAGTTCAGGCGTCAGGTGATATTTGATCCGCAGCGCCCACTGGCTGACCGGCCAGTTGTACCAGATGTCACCGACCCAGTTGCCCACCTGGGAGCCGCAGAACGCCAGGTTCTGGAAGTCGCAGGGGAAGCTGTTGAAGTCCTCGCCCTCGCCAAAACGGCCGACCTTGATGTCCAGCTTCTGGTCGAAAAACTTCTGCTGGTACCACATCTGCGTCAAGCGCCAGGTCTGGCCGCGCCCCCAGACTTCCTGGGCCGAGGTGAAACCTCCGACTCGCGGATCGTTGATGCGGTCGTTGCTGATGTTGTTGCCACTGCGCTCGGTAATGGTCAGCTGAAACTCCGCGTCGTCCCAGCCCAGGATCTTCTGCAAATCCAGATGCGTGCCGAAGCCGAACTGGTCGCTGTAGCGCGCCGTCCGGTCATGGTCGTAGCCGCCGTGCAGATTGCTACCCATTTCACCGGTGTAGTCGACCTTGAAGTCGTAGCCTTTCTTCGCCAGTTCGCTGCGCGTGCCGTTCCAGTCACCGAGCATCCAGGGTGAGTTGTTATCGAAGGCCGGGGTGGCCTGGACGCAGGTGGCGAGACTCAATGCGGTGAATCCGCCGATGAGGCTCAGGGATTTTTGACGAATGACAGGCGTAAAGACAGCGCTGTCTTTCAAGGTTTGCAAATCGGGCATTCTTGATCTTTTTCTGGGGAATGAACGGAAACAGCAGAACTGAAGGTGTTGGCGGAAGCGTTTCAGCTAAAGCGTGCGCAAGGATAATGTTCTGTTACAAATAGAGAAAGGGCTTTTACAGACATGCATCGTTTCGGATTTGGTAACAGTGAGGCGGATGACTACTGTGGGAGCGAGCCTGCTCGCGAAGGAGGTGAACGATAACGCGTGAATCCAGATGCCCGGCGGCGTCATTGGTTTCTTCGCGAGCAGGCTCGCTCCCACAGAGTTGTCGCGGTTCACCTACATTTAACAGACCGCTTCCCCCCAACGTAGCCCTCGGCTAAGGTGCGCGGCTTCCCATTCCTACATCGCTGAAGGCCCGGCATGACCGAACAGACCCACGACCCGCTGCACGGCGTCACCCTGGAGCAAATCCTCAACGCCCTGGTTGAACACTACGAATGGTCGGGGCTGGCCGAGCGCATCGACATCCGCTGCTTCAAGAGTGACCCGAGCATCAAGTCGAGCCTGACGTTCCTGCGCAAAACCCCATGGGCGCGGGAGAAGGTCGAGCGCTTGTACGTGAAGTTGATGCGCACCAAGCGTCCGCTCTGAATATGGTCAAACAGTCAGTCACGCGGCGTCGATTTGTTGCCGTGGCCGCCATCCTTGGCTGGGCCGGATTGAGCATTCAGCTGTACCTGATTTTCTACTCGCGCTGGACTCTGGCCGCCAGCCTGTTGGGCGGGCTGGTGAGCTTCTTCAGCTACTTCACCGTGCTGACCAATACCCTGGTGGCGACCGTTCTGACCTGTGAACTGACGTCCCGCGAATCGGCCGCACGGCGCTGGTTTTTACAGCCGTGGGTCAGCAGTGGCATTGCCGTGAGCATCGCCGTGGTCGGCATTGCCTACAGCCTGTTGCTGCGCCATCTATGGCATCCCGAAGGCTGGCAATGGCTGGCCGATGAGTTGCTGCATGACGTCATGCCGCTGCTGTTTCTGGTCTATTGGTGGTGCTGGGTGCCCAAGGGGACGTTGCGGCTGCGGCATGTCGCGCTGTGGCTGATTTATCCGCTGGTGTACTTCGGCTACGCGTTGTTGCGCGGGCATTTGCTGGCGACTTATCCGTACCCGTTCATTGATGTGGATAAGCTGGGTTATCCACAGGTGTTTATCAATGCGGCGGGGTTGCTGGTGGGGTTTGTGGTGATTGCTCTGGTGGTGATCGTGGTCGATCGCTGGCGTGGTGGCAAAGGCATGGAGTTGTAGCGTTTGTAGAATCGCCTTCGCGAGCAGGCTCGCTCCCACATTCGACCGCACTCCTCTGTGGGAA
>NZ_JBSVWS010000162.1:0-13373 GCF_054071155.1 Pseudomonas sp. SDO5532_S415
TCGAGCGAGAAGCGGTCAAAAATCGGAAGGTGAGGTTTGTCAGAGAGCACCTCAGTTTTGATTTCACGACTGCTGCGCAACCGGACGGGAGCAAGCTCCCTCGCCACAGGTTTAGATGAGACTCTCGCGCACCATCTCCAGAAACGTCGCCACGATCCGCCGCGAACTCTGCTCGCGCAAGCACACCAGCGTCTCGGTCAACCGCCGTTTGCAATCGGTGATCGGCAACGCGCACACCCTGGAATCGGCACCGAATTCGGCAGCCGAGACCACCCCCACGCCAATCCCCACCACCACCGCCTCACGCGCGGCTTCGCGACCTTCAACCTCAATGGCCGGGCGAATACGAAACCCGGCGCCGGCCATTTCTTCTTCCAGGGTCTGGCGGGTCACCGAGCCGATTTCCCGCAATACCAGCGGCGTGTCGTCGAGGTCCGCCAGGCAGATGGATTCGCGGTCGGCCCAGGGGTGATTGCGTGAGACGAACGCCACCATCGGATCGTTGCGCAGCGGCAGGGAGATCAGGCGTTCGTCGCTGACTTCCCGGCCCAGCAGCGCGAGGTCAGCCTGGTAGTTGAACAGCCGGAACAACGACTCATCGGTGTTGCCGGTTTCAATCTTCACGCTGATGCCGGGGTAGCGTTCACAGAACCGGGCGATCTGCGGTAGCACATGCACCGGCGCATCCACCGCCAGAATCAGGCTGCCGGTCTGCAAGGCCTGGGAGTCCTGCAACAGCTCCTGGGCCTCGGCCTCGATCACGAACAGTTTCTGGGTGACACCCAGCAAGCGCTCACCCAGGTCGGTCAGGCGCACCGAGCGTTTGTTGCGGTGGAACAACAACACGCCGTAGCGCTCTTCGAGTTTGCGCACCTGATCGGAAATCGCCGGTTGCGTGAGAAACAGCCGTTCAGCGGCTTTGGTGAAGCTTCCGTAGATGGCCACGGCGTGGAAGGCTTTGAGCTGGGCGTGGGAAACCGACATCGAACCTCCAGTAACAAGCTGAGCTTATTTTTGAAATACGATAAATCGATTTCACTTATTAATCAGTAATTGTTTTTATCCACCTCAGCCGCGGTGACTGGGCAGTCGAACAGTCGCTCATGGCCATGAGCCTGTGCGTGCAACAGCAGGACTCATCTGACCGGAATCGCCCAGAGGGACAAGGGGATTTCGCAGTGCTCAACAATAAAAACACAGGCGTTTTCTTCCAATTCTGCCGGCACACTCACACCCTGAGGTCAGAACCACAATGAACAAGCACATCGGCACCATCAAGCGTTGGCGCGTGCAGATCTTCGCGATCACCTGGCTCGCCTACGCCGCTTTCTACTTCACCCGAAAAGCGTTTTCCGTGGCCAAGCTCGGGATCGGCGAAGACCCGACATTCACCCTCGACAAAATGGCCATGGCCAACCTAGACGCCATTTACCTCACCGCTTACGCCATTGGCCAGTTCACCTGGGGCATTCTGGCCGACCGTTTCGGCCCGCGGGTGGTGGTGCTCGGCGGGTTGCTGATTTCTGCGGCCGCCGCGCTGGTGATGGGCAGTTTCGCCACGTTGCCGATCTTCGCCACCTGCATGCTGATCCAGGGGCTGGCGCAATCCACGGGATGGTCGGGGCTGTGCAAGAACCTTGGCAGTTTCTTTCCCGCCCAGCAGCGCGGGCAGGTGCTGGGTCTGTGGAGTTCCTGCTACGCCTTTGGCGGTCTGGTGGCCTCGCCGTTTGCCGGATGGTGGGCGTACACGCTGATCGGTTCGTGGCACGCGGCGTTCATTTCCAGTGCGGCGGTGGTCGGATTTGTCGCGGTGCTGTTCTTCATTTTTCAACGTAACAAACCCGAAGACGTGGGCTTGCCGGCCGTGGAGCCGGAACCCGAGTTGACCGCTGAACAAGCGCACACCCAAAGCAAAATCAGCGTCCTGGAGCCG
This sequence comes from Pseudomonas sp. SDO5532_S415, assembly GCF_054071155.1. NCBI lineage: Bacteria > Pseudomonadati > Pseudomonadota > Gammaproteobacteria > Pseudomonadales > Pseudomonadaceae > Pseudomonas > Pseudomonas sp. SDO5532_S415. The sequence goes on from NZ_JBSVWS010000162.1 coordinate 1,934, forward strand.
TTGAAGGAAATCCTGCGCAACCGCACCGTGCTGGTACTGGGCCTGGCGTACTTCATGTTGAAACCGGCGCGCTACGCGATTCTGCTCTGGGGGCCGGTGATCGTTTTCGAACAGATGCCACAGGTGGGCAAGGTGGGCGCGGCGATCATTCCCACCGCGTTCGAACTGGCCGGGTTGCTCGGGCCGATCCTGATCGGCCTGGCCTCGGACAAACTGTTCGGCGCCCGCCGCATGCCGGCCTGCGTGATCAGCCTGCTGGCGCTGACGGTGTCACTGGCGTTGTTCATGGGGGCGCTGAATACCGGCAGCGTGTTGCTGGTGGTGGCGCTGCTCTTTGTCATGGGCCTGACGCTCTACGGACCGGATTCGATGATCAGCGGCGCGGCCGCCATCGATTTCGGCACCGCCAAGGCCGGCGCCACGGCAGCGGGTTTCGTCAACGGCTGCGGTTCGGTCGGGGCGATTCTCGGCGGGCTGCTGCCGGGCTACTTCGACACCGTGACCGTCTTCATCGTCTTCGCCGGCTGCGCGATGTTCTCCGCGCTGGTGTTGATCCCGCACTGGAACAGCCGTCCCGGCGGCCTGAAAACCAACTATCCGTTCGTGCCTAACCGGCCGATGACCGTAAAACCCCTGCGCACCTGAACCCCGCCCCTCGCGGCCTGCTGCGTGCGGGGCTGTTGTGTGGGCATCTGAACCGGAGATCGATCCCATGAGACCCTTTTGGCTGGACCAGGCCCTGAAGGCTGAAACGTGCGAAACCTGTCCGCCACTGCAAGGCGATTTTCGCGCCGACGTGTGCATTGTCGGCGGCGGCTACACCGGGTTGTGGACCGCGATCATGCTCAAGGAGCAGAACCCGGAACTGGATGTGCGGCTGATCGAAGCGGACATCTGCGGCGCCGGTGCCAGCGGGCGCAACGGTGGTTGTGCGTTGTCGTGGTCGGCCAAGTATTTCACCCTTGAGCGGCTGTTCGGCGTCGAAGAAGCCGTGCGACTGGTCAAGGAATCAGAGCGCAGCATCCACGCTATCGGTGCCTTCTGCGAGCAGTACGCGGTGGATGCCGATTATCGTCTCGACGGTACCCTCTATACCGCGACCAACCGCGCCCAGGTGGGCTCGACCGACGCCGTGATTGCGGCGCTGGAACGCAATGGCATCAATTCGTTCAGCCAACGGCCGTTGGCCGATGTGCAGCGCATGGCCGGTTCCAGCAAGCACCTGGAAGGCTGGTTTTCTCCGGCGGCCGCCAGCGTGCAGCCGGGGAAACTGGTGCGCGGCTTGCGTCGAGTGGCCCTGCAACTGGGGGTGAAAATTCATGAGAACACCGCCATGACCGGGCTCGAGGAAGGCAAACCGGTGGGGATACAAACCGCGAGCGGCATCATTCGCGCGGACCGGGTGGTGCTGGCGATGAACGCCTGGATGGCCCGGGCATTCCCCCAGTTCGAGCGCAGCGTGGCGATCGTTTCCAGCGACATGCTGATCACTGAACCCCGGCCTGACCTGCTCGATGAAATCGGTTTGACCAGTGGTGTGACGGTGCTCGATTCTCGGATCTTCGTGCACTACTACCACAACACGCCTGACGGCCGGATCATGCTCGGCAAGGGTGGTAACACTTTCGCCTATGGCGGGCGCATATTGCCGGTGTTCGATCAGCCGTCGCCTTATGCCGGCCTGTTGCAAAGCAACCTGGCGGATTTCTTCCCGGCCTTCGCCGACGTCAAGGTCGAGGCGACCTGGAACGGTCCGTCGGATCGTTCGGTCACGGGGCTGCCGTTCTTCGGACAAATGAGTGCCAGTGGCAACGTGTTCTACGGTTTCGGCTACTCCGGCAGCGGGGTTGGTCCGTGCCATATGGGCGGACAGATTCTCGCTTCGATGGTCCTGGGGCTCGACAACCCGTGGACCCGTTCGCCACTGGTGAACGGGCCGCTGGGTTTTTTCCCGCCGGAGCCGATTCGTTACCTCGGTTCGTTGATGGTCCGCAACGCCATCCGCCGCAAGGAGCGCGCCGAGGATCATGGGCGTCGGCCACGGCACCTGGACGTGCGCCTGGCGAAGTTCGCGGCGGCGGCCGGCAAGGCTGACAAGGGCTGACGGTCAGGACTCGGAGTCCGTCGGGTCGATCAGCCAGTCGAGCAGCAAGCGGGATTCGCCCTGCAGCACCCGGGAGCGGACAGGTCGAGGTGCAGGGCGTTGCCCCAGGCTTGCGCAAAACACTGGCCGGTCGGCGTTGCCGTCAAGGAAACTGACCAGCCCGTCACTGCCGGCCAATGGCAGGGCGGACGGATCAAAGCTGTTATCTGCCGAGGCCAGCGCTATCGGTACCCACAGATCGCCGGGTTCCTCGGGATCAGCGTCAGTCGTGGGCCACAGACTGACCTGTATTCGGCCTCGGTCATCCAGCATTGCCGGTTGCCCGGCAGGGCCGCATACCCGGGCAGGCTGATAACCGGGGATCCCCGGCCTGGTCTGTTCGAGTGCCGGGCGGAACACCGATGCCCAGGGGATGGCGGTGAACTGATTGCGGTAACGCGGCGGCGTGCCGGGCGTATCCGGCGCCAGAATCGAGTTCTGTTGCCCCTGATGCCGGGCCTGGGTCACCAGCCATTGATCGTTGAAGCCTGAAAGCGGATGTTCCGCTACCTGGACGATACAGGCGCTGCGTAGTTCGGGGTGATTGCTTTGGCCATGGATCTGCATCTGTCGGCAACGCAGGCGTTCCAGATGCCGGCGGGCAAGTTGATCGCGATGGCGCTGTTCGATCGCGGGGCGGGGCAAGGGTGGTATTGCCGGAGCAAAGGGGTGATTGGCCGCGCTGTCGTCGCACACCGCTGCGCCACGGGTCTTGGCGTCCAGTCGCAGGGACGGGGAGTGCGCATCATGACGCTGGAACAGTTCGCTGAGGGTCGGTGGGCCGTCTGCCGCGGGCGTATCGCTGCTGAACGTCATTAGCAACGGCTCCTGCGGGAAGCTCAGGCTGTCTTCGGCGAAAACCAGCACATGACCGTCGCGATGATGCTCAAAGTGATAGTGAATGCCTTCTTCCTCGCACAGCCGTTGCAGCAGGGCCAGGTCAGTTTCCTCGTACTGTATGCAAAACGGCCGCAGCGGGTACTGTCCGGTCGCCAGTTCAAAGCGATAGCTGCTGTCGGGCAGGTCATGTTCCTCCAGTAACTGGCGCAGGATCATGGGCACGCTGAGGTGTTTAAAGATCCGCCGGGCCCGGTACTGGTCCAGCGCTTGCAACGCGGGCACCAGCACCAGCTTGTAGCGGATCCGGTGCGGCCCTTGATGTTCACGGCTGACGCTGTGCAGCACGCCATGAAAACCCGGACCCTGGCCCGGATTCAGGAGTGCCGGTTGTTGCAGCAAGCGTTCGAGGGGCAGGGCCGGTGCCAGGCCGAGTACTTCGATGTCGAATCGATAGGGCTGGTTAAGGGCCTCAAGACCGCTGAACTGCACCACCTGCAAACTCAAGTTGTCGTCGAGGAGGGTCAGGGTGAAGGGACTTTCCTTGTCGTTGTGCATCGAATGCTTCTGCCATGGAGTACGGGTGCAGAGGGTACGAAACCGCAGCGTTGTATAGTCATCGCAAACCGAAGTTTCAGAATCGCCCTACAACGGTCGGTGAAGATGTCGATCCCGGGAACCGCTGGGCACGTCATGATTTTTTGGTCGATTGCCAACTTTAGGCCGTATAAACTTGGCGCCATGCGTCGGCCAATAGATGTCTCGGCGCCATAGACAAGAGAGTGAGTAATGGGCGCACAGTGGAAGGTTAAACACAAAGAAGCGGCAGCCAATGCCAAGGGCAAGATCTTCGGCAAACTGGTAAAGGAAATCACCATTGCTGCGCGCAATGGCGCTGATGTCGCTACCAACGCACACCTGCGCCTGGTGGTTGAACAGGCCAAGAAAGCTTCGATGCCCAAGGAAACCCTGGATCGCGCCATCAAGAAAGGCGCGGGTTTGCTGGGCGAAACCGTGCAATACCATCGCGTGACCTACGAAGGCTTCGCGCCACATCAGGTGCCGCTGATCGTCGAATGCGTAACCGACAACATCAACCGCACCGTTGCTGAAATCCGCGTGGCGTTCCGCAAGGGCCAGTTGGGCGCTTCCGGTTCGGTGGCCTGGGATTTCAACCATGTCGGCATGATCGAAGCGTCCCCGGACACCCCGGACGCCGATCCGGAAATGGCCGCCATCGAAGCCGGCGCCCAGGATTTCGAACCCGGTGAAGAGGGCGCCACCCTGTTCCTGACCGATCCTGCTGACCTTGATGCGGTACAGAAAGCCCTGCCGGAGCAAGGTTTCACCGTATTGTCGGCCAAACTGGGCTACCAGCCGAAGAACCCGGTCAGCGGCCTGAGCGACGAGCAGATGGCTGAAGTCGAAGCCTTCCTCGAAGGCCTCGATAACCATGACGACGTGCAGGACATGTTTGTCGGTTTGGCGGGTTAATTTGTTGCTTCAGTGACACCGCCTTCGCGAGCAGGCTCGCTCCCACACTGGTTCCGTGTTGGACACAAAATGTGTGACCGGCATGGATCTACTGTGGGAGCGAGCCTGCTCGCGAAGCAGTCACTGACTATCAAGTCGTTGCAAAACTTCGCCAAACCCCGGCCGCGCCAGCACATCCGGCTGACAGCAACGCTCCCGCAGATCCTCAAGCGCCAGTCGCTGTTCTTCGCTCAACCCCGAATCGATCCGCTCCAGTAATTCCCCCAGCAGAACCCCGAACGCCCTCACTTCGATCCGTTGCAGCGCGCGGCTTTCAAGGTTGTCCGCGGTGTCGTGGAAAGACGCCGCGCCAAAGTCGCCCAGCAGACAATCGCCGTGCTCGTTCCACAGAATGTTGTGACCATAGAGGTCGCCGTGAGTAATGCCCTGGTGGTGCAAGTGGCCAGCTACCGAAGCGATGCCACGGGCGATGCGCAGGGCGACATCGGCAGTGAAGCGGGTACCGTCGGCGTAAACGTCGCGACTGCAGGATGCGAGGCTCGGCAGGCCGGCGAGGTTGCGGTAGCTCGGCTCGATCAACTGCATGACCAGCCCGGCTGTTTGCTGCGGGTGGTCGACGATCCGGCCTTCAACGCGGATCAGGTTGGGGTGTGCGCCGGCGGTGATGCAGGCATTCATTTCATGCAAAGGCGAGCCATCGCTGGTCATTTCGCCTTTGTAGAGTTTGACGGCAACCTGCGTATCCGGTTGTCCTGGTCGCGTCCATGTCGCCCGATGAATCACTCCGGAAGCGCCTTCGCCCAGTGTTTGCGCCATGTGCAGCGCCGACCAGGGAATGCTCGCGGTAGCTTCAAGGGCGGCTTCGGTTTCCAGCGGGTTACCGGCGTAGGCCAGCCAGGTCAGGCTCGGCAGGCACAGCAACCATTCGGGCAACGTGGTCAGGTGGTTGGCAGCGATACGGATCAGCTCGAGCCGATGGCAGTCACGCAAACTGTCGGGCAAGCGCTCCAGGCGGTTGCCCGCCAGCATGAGTTTTTGCAGGTAGGGGCGTTCACCCAGTTCGGTCGGCAGCTCGCTGACACGGTTGTCGGTCAGGATCAACCAGCGCAGCAACGGCGGCAGCGCCTCCCCGGGTACGCGTTCGATGCGGTTGGCCTTGAAGCCGACCATGGTCAGCGCCGCGCATTGACCCACGCAGGCAGGCAGTTCGGTGAATTGGTTGTCGGAGCAAAACAGCACGCGCAGTCGAGTCAGGCGGTGCAAGTCATCCGGCAAGCTGCTCAAGGCGTTGCCGCTGAGGTTGAGCACTTCCAGAGTGTCTGCCAGGTCGAAGATTTCCCGGGGGAACGCTGTCAGGCCGCAACTGAGGTCCAGGCGAGTGATGCCTGCCAGCGTGCCGGCGCGCAGTTGTGCAAGGGTGTGCATGAACGGGGTTCGCTATCGGTCGAATGAATGGGCGGCATGATAGCGGGAAAGCTTCGGTGTCTGTCAGGCCCCCTTCGCGAGCAGGCTCGCTCCCACAGTAGTCCGCGCTCGACTGGACAACTCGGTCAACTGTGGGAGCGCCTGCTCGCGAAGGGGGCCGCAACGGTACCACTGAACTTAAGGTTCCCGAATTTCCACCAGTTGCCCCAACCGACTGCGCGTACGCGCCAGGTCGATGGCATCGCCGTCCAGGCTTTCACGCAACGAGCGTTGGCCGAGCAATACCAGATGCTTGTCCTGATCGTACAAAACGTCCACCAGATTGATGAAGCGCTGCTGGGCGGCAATCGAACAGTCGGCCAGGTTGGGCAGTTGCTCGATGATCCAGTGGTCGAAGCGCCGGCACAGTTCCAGATAATCCATGACCGCCGTGGGGTGGTCGCACAGATCGCTGAACGTGAAGCCGATGGTGCGTCCTTCGCAGTATCGGGCAGGCAGATGGCGGGAGCCGACCGGCAGGGCAATGGCCGGTGCATCGGCGGGCGGCAGGTTCGAGGCCTGACGTTGTGCCTGCGTGGCGGGCCAGACATACCGCCCCTGGGTAAACAGTTGTTGTGCATGGGTTCTGGCCTGGCTGCGATAGTCGTGCGGCCCACCGACTTCCATCACCTGCATGCGCGCGTTGATCAGATCAATCACCGGCTTGAAGCGCGCGTGGTACAGCGGGTTGGGTAGCAGGCCTTCCGGCGGGTAGTTGGAGGTGACCAGCAACAGGATGCCGCGACGGAACAAGGCTTTGAACAACCGGGTGATCAGCATCGCATCGCCGATGTCGTGGACGTGGAATTCGTCGAAGCACAGCACCCGGCAATCGCGCAGCAACTCATCAAGCGTGGTCGCCAGTGCATCCGGCTGGTCGCGATGACGGAACATCCCTTGATGCAATCGGGCAAAAAATTCGTGGAAGTGCAGGCGTTGTTTTTCCGCAAGGGGGACAGCCTGGAAAAAGCCGTCGAGCAGCCAGCTCTTGCCGCGGCCTACCGCGCCGTGCAGATAAAGCCCCGGCAGGGTTTTCGCCCCGGCACCCAGCAGAGTCGTGGCGTGCTGCGCCATGCACTCGATAACGCGTTGCTGGCTATGGCTGAGGGTGTAGCCCTGGGAGTGGGCCTTGTGGTGAAAGTAGTCGTGGATAACCCGACCGCTTGCAACACCCTTGGCGGGTTCGGTAGAGGCCTTGTCGAAGAGGCGGCGCAGCGATGGCCAGCGCGGTGTAAGTCGCGAACGGTTGGGCGGTCGAACGGCCACTGTGATGTCACCCCGTTTTCTTCAGGCAGGCTGCTTGAGCCGCGGCGGCATAGTGTAACCAGAGGGGGTAATTTGCTTCCAGTTGTGTCGATGGGTTGAAGGCTTTATTAGACAGAATACTGCGGCCTGTACAGCTTATTTCGCGCTGCTATAGGTGTATTTACAGGTAAAGGCCATACGAAGTCCGGGCAGTTGCGCGCCGAGCCAGCGCAGCAGCGCTATAGATCTTCGCGTTGTCATTCAAAACCTGACAGTGCCTGGCGAAAATCAAGAGTGGGAGCGAGCCTGTTCGCGAAGGCGGTCTGACCTGCGGCATCGAAGTCGACTGACACGGCCCATTCGCGAGCAGGCTCGCTCCCACAGGGGGTATCAGTGGTCTACCGCTCGATACTGCGATTCCACCGCGCATTCCAGGCCGGTCGTTGTTCGTTGACCTGATCCCAATCCACCGCAATCGCCGTTTGCAGATACTGCTTCATCGCCTCGACCTGCCCGCGAGTGCGATCGGTGGTCGGCGTATTCGGGTTGGACGGGATCTGGTCGCCATCCTCAAGCGCCGCCGCTTGCGCTTCGGGCGTCAGCAGGAACGCCGCGAGCTTTTGCGCCAGTTCCGGCTGCGTGTTGTTGGCGATGGCGCATTCGGCGACGTTGAGCACCACGGCGCCTTCTTTCGGTTGGGCGTATTCCACCGGCATGCCCTTGAGCTTCAGCGCGGTGACCTGGGTCGGGGTCAGCGGAAACAGCGCCGCTTCGTCGGTCTGAAGCATTTCGGAGATCTTCGCCGAGCTTGGAATGTATTCCAGCACGTTACGCCCGACGCTGTTTGGCCAGGCCTTGAACCCCGGTTCGACATCGGTTTCGCTGCCGCCCTGAATCCGGTTGAACATCAGGAACCCATGCAGGCCGAAGGTGGAAGACGCCATCGACTGGAACACCAGTTTGTCCTTGAAACGCGGGTCTGCCATGTCCATCCATGAGGTCGGCGCGTTCCAACCCTTCTCCTTGAACAGGCGTGTGTTGTAGGCCAGGCCGGTGACACCGAGGCTCACAGCCACCGCCTCATCCTTGATCCGTCCCTTGGCCGGGATCTGCGCCAGGGGCGGGCTGTCCTGAAGTTTGTCGCACAGGCCCATGGCAATGGCGCGGTACATGATGCCGTCGTCAAGGAACATCACGTGCATCTGTGGGTTGCCCTTGCTGGCCTGGACTTTGGCCAAAATGTCGGCGGAGGTGCCGGGCACGATCACCACTTTGACGTTGTTGGCCTTTTCGAATGCCGGCAGCACCTTGTCGGCGTACAGCCGTTCCATGGTCCCGCCGTTCATGCCCAGGTAAAGCGTCGGCTCGGCGTGGGCCTGGGTGATGGTGAGCAGGGCGCTCATGCAGGACAAACCGAGCAGTGCGTTGCGTTTGAGGTTTTTCATTGGCGCGACCTTCCTCTATCAAGCTACGGAGATGGAGTGAAACCGGGTGATGGAAAACGCATCCAGCGGCGTCTTTGACGCGCCGCTACAGATGATCTCGGTGAGCGCCTGGCCCACCGCCGGGCCGATCTGGAAACCGGCGCCGGCAAAGCCGAACGCATGCAACAGACCAGGCTGGGTACGGCTGTGGCCGATCACCGGTTGGCGATCGGGCAGATAACCTTCGGTGCCGCTCCAGGTGCGAATCGCCTGGGCGCCTTCCAGAAACGGGTAGAGCTCGACCGCCTGACGCAGGATTTCCAGCACGGCGCCTTGGCCGGGGCGGGCACGGGCGTCGTCGAGGGCAAAGCCCTGGCCGCCGCCCAGCACGCAATTGCCGCGTGCGACCTGGCGTGCATAGATGCCGCCGCCTTCGACGCCGGTGCTGGCATCCATCACCAGCGGCAACGGCTCGGTGACCAGCATCGCCGGGTGTCCGGAGTGCATCGGCACCGGCTCGCCGAATTGCGCGGCCAGGCTGCCGGCCCAGGCTCCGGCGCAGTTCAACAGCCAGGGCGCGTGCAACTCGAGGCCTGTCTGGGTGCGCACGCGAAAGCGCTGGCCGTCGTGTTCCACGGCCGTGACCGCGCATTGCTCATGCACCTGCACACCATGGCGCCGCGCCGCCCGGGCAAAGGCCGGGGACACCAACCGCGGGTTGGCATGGCCGTCGTCCGGGCAGTACGAAGCGCCCACGGCCACCTCACCGACCCATGGAAAACGCCGCCGCAGTTCGGCACGATCAAGCACCTGCAAATCGAGACCGAAGCCCAGACTGCTGGTGGCATAGTCTTGCAAGGCTCGAAAGTCGTCGGGACTGCGGGCGAGTTTCAGGTGGCCGCTACGTTGGTACTCGCCGTCGATGCCAATCAACTGCGGCAGTTGCGCCCAGATGGCGTGGGAGCGTTGCGACAGTGGCAGTTGCGACAGCGGACGACCCTGGCGACGCACGCCGCCATAGTTCACGCCGCTGGAGTGCGAACCGCAAAAATCCCGCTCCAGTAGCACTACGCGACGCCCGGCCTTGCCAAGGAACAGCGCCGCCGAAGCACCGACGATGCCACCGCCGATGATCACTGCATCGACTTCGATCATGCTTCAATCTCCAGGCCGAAGGGCAGCGGCTTGATCGGTGCCTGGGCCCGCAGCCGGCCGATCTCGGACACGGCGCGCTGGCTCTGGCAGGCAATGATTTCCGCCGCGGCCGCGCCACACATCCGCCCCTGGCAACGACCCATGCCGATCCGGCAATGCGCCTTGACCCGATTGATTTCCCAATGGCCCTCGCGCACGACCTCACGAATGTCGCCGGCACGGACTTCTTCGCAACGGCAGACCATGACGTCATCGGCGATGCCGGCCGCCCATTCTTCGGGGAAGACAAAAGCGCGTTCCAGACCCTGACGAAAATCACCGATGCGTTCGAGGGCTTGTTCCAGGTGAGCGGCGCGTTGCGGCGCGATCAGGTAACCGATGTCTTCGAGCACCGCCAACGCGGCGCGCTCGCCGGCCATTTCCGCGGCGTCGGCGCCCATGATTCCGGCACCGTCACCGGCCAGGTACACCTGGGCAACACTGCTGCGCCCGGCGGCGTCGCGTTGTGGCAGCCAGGCACGGTTGAGGGGGTTCCAGGCGAATTCACAACCGAGCAGGTCGGCGAGTTGGGTTTCACTGCGCAGGCCATGGGCAAAGGCGACGGCATCGCAGTCCAGTTGATATTCGCCTTTGGAATCGGACCAGATCAGCGCTTGCGCACGTTGTTCGCCCTCGACCCGTTTCAAGGTTGCGCCCTGATGCACCGGTATGCCGTGGGCGGTCAGCCAGCCTCGGTAATAGATGCCTTTGGCCAATGTGGCCGGTTGCGCCAACAGGTGGGGCAGGGCGCGGGCCTGGGCGCTGAAGGGCGAGCTGTCGAGCACCGCAATCACCTTGGCACCAGCCTTGGCGTATTGATAAGCGACCAGGTACAGCAACGGCCCGCTGCCGGCGAACACCACGCGCTCACCGATGGCGCAACCCTGGAACTTCAAGGCGATCTGCGCCGCGCCGAGGCTATAGACCCCGGGCAATGTCCAGCCCGGAACCGGCAGAATCCGGTCGGTGGCGCCAGTGGCGACAATCACCCGGGAAAATTCCAATCGCCCGGCACAGCCATCCTGCAAGGTATCGAGGGTGCCGTCCTCGGCGTTCCACACCAGGGTTTCGGGGCGGTAATCGAGCTGGTCGCGCAGCGTGTCGAGGGTCTGGTGCAGGGCGTTGGCCTTGCGCGCTTCGAAGCCATATAGCTTGACCGGCGAACGCTTGAAGTTGGCCGGCTGGCGCCGATAAATCTGCCCACCACCGCGCGCGGCTTCGTCCAGCAGCACCGGGCGTACACCCTGTGCCACCAAAGTCTGCGCTGCACGAATACCAGCAGGGCCGGCGCCGATGATAACCACAGGCTTCATACCCGATCCCTTGTGGGAGCTGGCTTGCCAGCGATGAGGGCGGCACATTCAACATTGATGCCGGCAGACAGGCCGCTATCGCTGGCAAGCCAGCTCCCACAGTTGATGGGGGATAGCGGCAGTTTCTGTGTCCGGTACAGATCCCCTGTGGGAGCGGGCTTGCTCGCGAAGACGGCGGCAGATGCACCAGAGAGGGAGGCTGACAGACCGCTTTCGCGAGCAGGCTCGCTCCCACAAGAGTTGGGCGACAGCCGCCGTTTCTGTGTCCGGCACAGATCCCCTGTGGGAGCGGGCTTGCTCGCGAAGACGGCGGCAGATGCACCAGA